>CACYBV010000039.1 GCA_902772745.1 uncultured Eubacteriales bacterium | reverse complement strand
GCGGACAGCGTGTTCCAGATCGCCGCGCACGAGGACATCGTTCCGGTGCCGGAACTGTATAAGATCTGCGAAACCGCGCGCGAAATGCTGCAGGGCAGGCACGGCGTGGGCCGCGTGATCGCGCGTCCCTTTACCGGCGAATATCCCTTTACGAGGACTGCGAACCGCCACGACTATTCACTGCAGCCGCCGAAGACGACGATGCTCGACCTTCTCAAAAAGGCGGGTTATGACACGCTTTCCGTCGGGAAAATCTATGATCTCTACGGCGGGAAGAGCGTTTCGGAGCTGAACCGGACCGGGAATAACGACGAGGGTATGGAAAAGACGCTTCAGATGGCGGACCGGGATTTCAACGGGATCTGTTTTGTGAATCTCGTGGACTTCGACATGACCTACGGACACCGGAACGACGTCCCGGGCTACGCGAAGGCAATGACCGCGTTCGACCGGGCCCTCCGGAAGTTTATCGCAAAGATGCGGGATGACGACATCCTTCTGATCACGGCGGACCACGGCTGCGATCCTTCGACGCCTTCGACGGACCACTCCCGCGAATGCGTTCCGATGATTCTCTATGGAAAGCATATCAGGGAGGGGGTGGATCTCGGGATCCGTCCGACATTTGCGGACATCTCTGCGACGGTGCTCCAGTATTTCGGAGTCGCTCAGGAGGATACAGCCGGGACGAGTTTCCTTTCGGAATGCATCTCAGAGGCCGAAAAAGCCCCCAAATCGACGCCCGGGTCCGCGGAGCTGATGGAAATCGCGGCGGATGCGAGAAACAGCGCCTACGCCCCGTATTCGCACTTTACGGTCGGAGCCGCGCTCCTCACACAGAGCGGAAAGATCTATACCGGCTGCAATATCGAGAATGCATCCTATACGCCCACAAACTGCGCGGAACGGACGGCGATCTTCAAGGCCGTGAGCGAAGGCGAGCGGAAGTTTTCGAAGATTGCTGTTGTCGGCGGGAAGGAAGGGGAAATGGCGGAGCTGTGCGCGCCCTGCGGCGTCTGCCGCCAGGTGATGGCGGAATTCTGCAGCCCGGATTTTATTGTGGTTCTCGGAAAACCCGGCGCATACCGGGAGTACCGGCTTTCGGAACTGCTTCCGGAGAGTTTCACGCCGGCAGACCTCGCGCAAACCGGTATATAAATCACGCCGGCTTCCTGCATAAAAAACTGGCATTATTTGTCCTGCCGAGTGAAGAAGAGCCGATCCCATTATAAAGGGATGCGTTTCCCGGAGAGGATCCTTCGACTCCCTTTGTACGATCAGGATGACAGAAAGGAACAATATGGCAGAAAATACCACTGGAATCTCTTATGAACTTTCAGCCGACGGATCCGGCGCGAAAACCCCGGACATGAAGGCTTTCATCTCAGGCGTCCGCGAAAACCTGAAGCAGGCCGTGAACCCCTACCTCCCATCCTGGGAGTATGTTCCGGACGGCGAGCCTTATGTTTTCGGCGACCGTGTGTATGTTTACGGCTCGCATGACCGCTTCGGCGGCGATGTTTACTGCATGGGCGACTACGTATGCTGGTCGGCGCCGGTTTCGGATCTCGGTGACTGGCGGTACGAGGGCGTGATTTACAAAAAAGACCAGGACCCGGGAAATCCGGAGCTTCAGGGAAACCTCTACGCGCCGGATGTCGCGGTCGGCCCGGACGGGCGGTATTATCTCTACTATGTGCTGTCTCACTGGGGAATTGTTTCTGCCGCAGTCTGCGATGAGCCTGCGGGGAAATATGAATTCTACGGCTATGTACACTACAGCGACGGTACGCGCCTCGGAGAAAAAGAGACCGACGAGCCGCAGTTCGATCCGGGCGTGCTCCGGGAAGGAGAGCGTACATACCTCTATACCGGCTTCTGCGGCCCCGGAGACACATCCCGCCACGGCGCGATGTGCACCGTGCTGGGGCCGGATATGCTGACAATTGTCGAGACTCCTGTCTTCGTCGCACCCGGCCAGATGTACAGCAAAGGCACTTCCTTCGAAGGGCACGCTTTCTTTGAAGCGCCTTCGATCCGGAAAAAAGACGGGCTGTACTATTTTATCTACTCCTCAGAGCTCTGCCACGAGCTGTGCTATGCGGTCTCAGACAATCCGCGCTCAGGCTTTTCATACGGCGGCTGCCTCATAAGCGCCGGAGACCTCGGAATCGATTCTTACAAGCCCGCGGACCAGTGCATGTTCTATACTGCAAACAATCACGGCTCCATGGTGGAGATCGGCGGCGACTGGTACATTTTCTACCACCGTCACACGAACGGAACGAATTACAGCCGTCAGGGCTGCGTCGAGAAACTCCGGATCGGATCGGACGGAAGGCCGCTGCAGGCAGAAATCACATCCTGTCAGGGCGGAAAACCGCTGAAAGCCGAAGGCTTCTATCCGGCGTATATCACCTGTCAGCTTTTCACGGACACTCCGATGACTTATGTTGCCTGGTCGGGCTGGATG
>CACYBV010000038.1 GCA_902772745.1 uncultured Eubacteriales bacterium | reverse complement strand
ATTCGTCACAGAATATGGTGGGTATGGCGCAGTTGGTTAGCGCGCCAGATTGTGGCTCTGGAGGCCGTGGGTTCGAGTCCCACTACCCACCTTTAGGAGTCTCAAAGCAGATTCAATGGGCTATCGCCAAGCGGCAAGGCACAGGACTTTGACTCCTGCATTCGTTGGTTCGAATCCAACCAGCCCAGTATACGGGCCATTAGCTCAGGTGGTAGAGCACTTGACTTTTAATCAAGTTGTCCGGGGTTCGAGTCCCCGATGGCTCATTATCGCATGGACACATGCAATCTCTTTTTGAAGGAGGTGAAATCAGATGTCAACCGTGATCGTCAAAGAGAATGAGACCCTCGACAGCGCGCTGCGCCGGTTTAAGAGGAATTGCGCTAAGGCAGGTATCCAGCAGGAAATCCGTAAGCGTGAGCATTACGAAAAGCCTTCGGTAAAGCGGAAAAAGAAATCCGAGGCTGCAAGAAAGCGCAAATACAACTGATGTGAAATCAAACGTCCGCAGTCTGAAGGCTGCGGGCGTTTTTTCAGCCCGCAGTGAGAAAACCGACGTTTGCCTGGCACACACAGAAGTTTTGAGGAATGCCGGAAGTCCCGGATTGCGGCTTTATGCCGCTTTATAGGGAGCCGCAGGAAACACAGGACAGCTTTTTTTGTGAAAAGTATTGGATTTCTTTCGATTCTGTGTTATGATATAAAAGATTTATGTTGTCCGGAGGATAGTATTTGCGGATGCAGGTGCAGAAAACGATTGACTACATGGATGTCTCGCATCAGAAGAACATTTTCGGCGGTCTGGATGCCTGGCTCAGGAAAATAGAGCGCAGCCTGAACGTGGAAATCATCGCGAGAAACGGAGAAATCAGGATCAGCGGTGAGCAGGAACGCGTGGAACGAGCGGAGGAGGTTTTCTCCGCCCTTTATGAGCTTTCAAAAAGGGGGAATACCATTACGGAACAGAACGTGGATTACGCACTGGCGCTGTCCGTCGAAAAGGCCGCGCCGAAGCTCGCGGAAATCGACCAGGACATCGTCTGCCACACGGTCAGCGGGAAACCCGTGAAGCCGAAAACGCTCGGCCAGAAAAAGTACGTCGATGCGATGCGGGAAAAGATGATCGTATTCGGTGTAGGACCCGCAGGCACAGGAAAAACCTATCTTGCAATTGCGATGGCCGTACAGGCCTTCAAAAACAACGAGGTCGACAAGATCATCCTGACGCGGCCCGCGATCGAAGCGGGAGAGAAGCTCGGATATCTTCCCGGAGACCTGCAGAGCAAGATCGATCCGTATCTCCGGCCGCTTTATGACGCGCTGTTCCAGATCATGGGCGCGGAGAGCTTCCAGCACAACATGGAGCGCGGAACGATCGAGGTGGCGCCGCTTGCGTATATGCGCGGACGGACGCTGGACAACGCCTATATCATCCTCGACGAGGCGCAGAATACGACGCCTTCCCAGATGAAGATGTTCCTGACGCGCATCGGCTTCAACTCCCGCTGCATCGTAACCGGCGACAAAACCCAGAAGGATCTGCCGCAGGGCACGGAATCGGGCCTGGACCTCGCGCTCCGCATTCTGAAGAAAATCAATGAGATCGGCTTCATCGAACTCACGAACCGGGATGTCGTGCGTCATCCTCTCGTGCAGAAGATCGTGGAAGCTTATGAACAGTACGAATCCGTACACAAACCGGCCGCAGGATCAAGGGGACGCTATGACCGCAACAATCGAAAATGAGTCGGAGATCACCTTCGGATTTGATTATGAGGCGCTGATCAGGCGCGTCGCGGAAGCGGTGCTCGATTATGAGGAATGCCCCTATGAAGCATCCCTTGAGGTGATCCTGACCGACAACGAAGGAATCCGTGAAGTCAACCGCGAAGCCCGCGGGATAGACAGTCCGACGGATGTCCTGTCCTTTCCGATGGCTTATTACGAAACGCCGAAGGATTATGACGGACTTTCAGACCAGGACGACGTGTTTGACCCGGATACCGGCGAATACATGCTCGGGAGCATGATGATTTCCTGCGAAAAAGTCCTGTCCCAGGCGGAAGAATACGGACATACGGCCGTAAGAGAGCTCGCGTTTCTTACGGTGCACAGCATGCTCCATCTTTTAGGTTTCGACCATATGGAGGATCAGGAGCGGCTTGTGATGGAAGAAGAACAGCGAAAAATTCTCGATTCCCTCGGAATCGCGAGATAGATTAAGAGACCCGGAGGCTTTTGTTTATGTCAGACAGGACAAAATCCAACACTTTCCTTGCTCACGGCGGAATCCTTGCGCTTGCGTCGATTCTTGTCCGCTTTATCGGAATGATCTACCGGATCCCGATGGTCAACATCATCGGATCCGAAGGGAACGGCTACTATTCGACGGCTTACTCGGTATACAACATCCTGCTTCTTCTGTCTTCCTACAGCCTTCCCCTTGCCGTTTCCAAACTGGTAAGTGCGCGGACTGCAGTCGGAAAATGGAAAGAAACCAAGCGGATCGTGACCGCGGCCTTTATCTTTGCCGCGGCCGTCGGGCTCACTTTTGCCCTTGCCACCGTCATCCTTGCGGATTTCTTCTGCACGAAGGTCATGGGCAGTCCGAGAGCTGCGATTGCCCTGAAATGGCTCGCGCCGACCGTTTTCATCATGGCGGTGCTCGGCGTCCTTCGGGGCTTCTTCCAGGGGCT
>CACYBV010000037.1 GCA_902772745.1 uncultured Eubacteriales bacterium | reverse complement strand
TGGACGGCAGCGCCCGACCGGTCGCAGCGGTTATGCAGAAAAAGCAGCAGAAGACACAGCACTGCCGCACCGGCAAAGACGATCATCAGGCTCAGCCACCATTTCCCGCCGCGGGTGAAAGCATAGAAATCTTCCCATCCGCCCCGGACAGGTCCTCTCAGCACGACCTGGACAAAATACATCACGCCGTACAGAACGACGGGAATCAGGCCGAAAAGAAAGGCCTGTATCTTAAGATGCGCTCCCCGGTCAAACACGATCCATGAAACCATCGCGAGGATCGGTACGATTCCGTGCATGTAGAAACTCGCACCGCGGTACATCATCCCGTAGCCGTAGATCAGTCCCAGGAATGCGAGCACCACAAAGAAAGTCAGCGCAACCGCACAGGAGCCGACATATTTCAGAACAAGCGCGAATTTCGGAACACGTTCCCTTTTCCCAAGAAGCACCGGAAGCGTGAATCCGGCCGCAAGGAGCGATACGATTCCCGCGAGTATGTTCGATTCCGTCGTAAAGTAACGGAAGGTTCGGAAACCGGTTCCGTTGAATTCACCGCCGCCGTGGTAGCGGATCGAACTTCCGACCGCATAGAAAGCCATCACAAAGACCAGAACGTTCGAAAGGAAAGAGCAAAGCAGGAAGAAACGTCTGTTTTTCATTGATGCATCCCCTTATGAGAGAAAGTTTTTCAGTACATCCGTACGGATCCGGCCCGCGTAATGCGCGAGGAATTCGCCAAGATCCGCCGCAATCAGCTTTACGCCGCCCGCATCGTCCGATTCGATATTCAGGGGAAGGATCGGGTCGTGCAGCGACATCCGGAGCAGGAACCATCCGTTTCCGTGCGCCGAATCCGCATTGACGCGGATGCCTTCGTAATTATTCTTCAGCACTTCCCAGCCTTCATGCGCGGATGCATAAGCCTGAAGATCCCCAAGGATCTCCTCTCCTGCGCTCCTGAAATCCGGCTCAAGGATGTCGAAACGGAATTCCCTGGCTTCCGCGGGTTCCCGAAGGTCCGCGACAAGATCCTGCAGCTTCACACCCTTCGCAAGCTCGATAAGAAGCCGTGTCACGACATATGCGCCGTCGTCGAGGAAATAATTCTCCTTCATCGCTGCATGCCCCGAGGTTTCGATCGCAAGCTGCGAATCGATGCCTTCACTGTTCAGACGGATCGATTCGTTGATGACGTTGCGGTAGCCGCGTTTGAAACGGTGATGCACGCCGCCGTGCTTCTCGATGAATTCCGTAAGCCCGGTCGAAGTGATCGAATCCGTAACGATCGACGTGCCCGGATGTTCCCGGAGAAGAATCGCAGAAAGTACCGCGATCAGCGCGTTCCGGTTCAGCTCCCTTCCGTCCGAAAGCACCGCGCCCGCACGGTCCACATCCGTATCAAAAATGATGCCGAAATCCGCGCGGCTGTCAAGGACGGCCTTTCGGATGCTCTCCATCGCTTCCGGAAGTTCCGGATTCGGGATATGCCCCGGGAAATGTCCGTCCGGATCAAGAAGCACCGAGCCCGAGGTGTCTGCTCCGAGAGGCCTGAGCACCTTCTCTGCGTAAAATCCGCCCGCGCCGGAACCGGCGTCGACCACGATATGGAGCCCCGAAAGCGGCTCTTCCTTTCCGGTCGCGTCCTGAATGAGCTTACGAAGGTGTGCGGAATACGCATCCATCAGGCTGCCGTCGTTTCCCCTGCCGGGAATCCTCGGAAGCGGTTCCATCGGGCAGCCGGCCGTGCGCAGGATTTCCCTGATATCCGAGCTTTCAAGACCTCCGAGACGCGTGAAAAACTTCATGCCGTTCCGCTCCCAGGGAAGGTGGCTTGCAGTGATCATCACAGCGCCGTCAAATTCGAAGCCGGGAAGGATCGTCGACATAAACATCGCCGGCGTACTCGCAAGTCCCACATCAACCGCAGTCACCCCGTCCTGCGTCGCCGCGGAAACGGTCCAGAATACGATCTCCGGCCCGGAAAGACGCGAGTCCCTGCCGACTGCGACCGAGAGCCGGTCCTTTCCGGGAATCTTTCCGGTCTTTTCATAGAGCCAGCGGATAAAGCCCCGCATGATGTTTTTGACCGCGTCCTCCGTCAGATTTACTTCCTTTCCGGGGACTCCGGCCATCGCGACGCCCCGTACGTCGGAGCCGTTCTGAAGTTTCGTATAATCCATTTCAATCTCCTCCGTCTTCCTCGTTATGATTTCTCTCCTTCCGCGCCTGAATCTGCCGGTAAAATGCCTTCGGGAGAAGCGCCCGGATCCGGATTCCTTCCTCTCCGTATTCCTCCGAGAGAAGCTGTCCCTTTTCGCGGATTTCGTGAATGATCCCGGCGTCACGATAGGAAACCGTCGTCGAGATTTCCACCCGGTTCTCGCGGAGAATCCCCTGAATCTCCCGCTGAAGCCGATCGAGCCCTTCACCGGTTTTCGCTGAAATCCGGAGGCTCCGGTCGGCGTTCGGATCCCGGAAAACCTGTTCCGGAGGGACGAGATCACACTTGTTGAAAAGCGTGATCACGGGTTTTCCCCGGACCTCAAGTCCCCGAAGCGTCTCGTAAACGACCGCCATATGTTCATAGCATGCAGGATCCGATCCGTCCGTCACATGCAGGATGATGTCGGCGTATTTCGCCTCCTCCAGCGTCGAACGGAAGGCGTCGATCAGGTGATGCGGCAGTTTATGAATAAATCCGACCGTATCCGTCAGCAGCACATTCTCCCCTTCGGGCAGCGTGAGGCTCCGGGTGGTCGGATCCAGGGTCGCAAAAAGTTTATCCTCGGAAAGCACCGAGGAGCCGGTCAGCGCGTTTAAAAGCGTGGATTTTCCGGCGTTTGTGTAGCCGACGATCGCCGCAACCGGGACCGCGTTCTTCTCCCTTCTGGACCTTCGGACGCTGCGCTGCGCCTCGAGGTCCAAAAGCGCCTGCTTCAATACCGTAATCCGCCGGCGGATGCGTCTGCGGTCGGTTTCGAGTTTCGTCTCGCCGGGACCGCGGGTCCCGATGCCGCCGCCGAGCCGGGACATGGATTTCCCGTACCCCGAAAGCCGGGTCAGCGAATACCTGCACTGCGCAAGTTCGACCTGCAGCTTGCCTTCATTGGTATGTGCGTGTGTTGCAAAAATATCCAGGATCACAACTGTCCGGTCCATGACCTTCGTGTCCAGAAGTTCCTCCAGGTTTTTCATCTGCGCCGGCGAAAGCTCGTCGTCGCAGACAATCCCGGTCGCTCCGAGATCCGATATCATCTCCCGGAGTTCCTCGATTTTTCCTTTTCCGAGATAGGTCCCGGGGTGCATCGCTTCCCTGTTCTGGATCACGGTTCCCAAAACCTCCGCGTCTGCCGTACGAAGAAGCTCCGAGAGTTCCCGGAGCGATTCTTCGACATTTTCGCCTTCTGTTCTGATCCCTGCAAGTATTACCTTTTCTGTCATAAAACTCCTGTCAGCTTCTCTTAAGGATCCCGCCGTATACTCTGTACCCGGACGGGATTCCTGCGCCGGAAATCGTCAGCTGAAACGGCACAGGGCGAATCAGCGTCTGAAAAAAGCCGTCTCCTTATGTGAAATTAATATTCACATAGTCGTTTCCGGAGCCTTTACTGAGCCACAGCGTCCCGAAATCCGTCGAAAATCCGGCATATTCTGTCTTCGAACCGTCTTCTCCCTCCTGCTCTCCTTCCGATACGGATTCGCCGAAGCGTTCCCTGAAACGCTCGCCGTACTCGGAAAAACTCAGGCCCGATCCGATGATGTAGAAACTGTCAATCGTCGGGTCATCGGAGCCGTCCCCTGAAAGCGTCAGTCCGCCGTATGCGTATTCGCCGAAAAGATCGCCGTCGACAGGCACTTCCGTCCCATCCCCGGAAATATAATCGCCGGGAATTCCGCACTCGGAAAGCCGCCTTCCGGGAAGATAAATGCAGTCGAGCAGGTCCGAAAGATGCGCCGCAGAAGGCCCGGAATCCGCCGCTGACGAAGATGCATCATAATCCTGCTCAGAATCCATGTTTTCTTCCGGATAATCGTCATAGTCCTCATCATCCCCGTAACCGTAGTCTCCGGTATCCGGCTGATACGGCGTATACGCAGGCCCCGCAGGCGCCGAAGCATAGGCCGGACGGCTGTTTAGTGCCTCTGAAGACCGGACGGGTTCCGAAACATACGGTGCATACGCCGCTTCTTCCGGGTCCTCTTCGGGATTCCGTCCGCTCTCCGGCACCTTCGGGACAAAGCGGTCCCGGAAAAACCATAGAAGGAACAGGATCCCGCCCGTAAACACGAAAAGGCTTACAAGAATGATCACAATCAGCTTTACCGTTTCCATAAAACACTCCTTACACGGCTTTCTTTCAGCCGTCCTGCCTGTCAATATAAATCCGTATTTCGCTTTCCGAAAGCCGCTCCCCTTCGTACTTCAGTGAGGCCGTAAAAAACGGAACGCCGCACAGCAGAGGTTCTAAAAACACCCTGTCCCCTTCCCAGAGGTTCAGAGAAAAGATGTCCTCCTTCGCTATCCACGAAAGTTCGCCCTCATCACAGTCCGTAAGCTCCCCGCTGAACCGGTCTGCCGTAAACAGGTGCATATACTCGGTTTCTCCTAGATCCTGGCGAAAGGTAACGACTCCCCGGAACTGCCACGAAAGGAGCGTGAGCCCGGTCTCTTCCCGGACCTCCCGTATGAGGCACTCTTCGGGCGTCTCTCCTTCTTTGAAGCGTCCGCCGACGCCGATCCATTTGCCTTTATTGATGTCCTTCTTTTTACGGTTTCTAAGCAGCATCAGGTATTTCCCGTCCTGCTCGATATAACAAAGTGTCGTCAGCATAAATCCCCTGTCAGTCGCTGATGTCCGAATCGACCACAATCCGGATCCGGTAATCCGGGTACATCGCCTGCACCTTTTTCAAAATCTGATCTGATACCGCCTGCCGGTCTGCGGAGAAATCCAGCACGATATCGAAACGGATCGTCTTCTCCGCTTCGCTGAAGTTAAAGCCATGAATCTGCAGGACCTGGTCTTCGGCCATGACCGCCTCTGTGATGCGGGTCCGGGCTGTTTCCGCTTCTCCGCCCACAGTGTTTCTTGCGTAGATGCCGATCCCGGTCAGGATCACCTGATGCTCCACATAGACGAGTTCCTGAATCTGACGCGAAACCCGGTCGATGTCTTCCGCGGTCCAGGTATCCGGGACCTCGATATGCACCGAGCCCTGCCATTTGTCCGGCCCGTAGCTGTGCAGGATCAGGTCATAGGCGCCGCTGACCCCGGGAATACCGGTAATCGTTCCCTTGATCGCCCGGGAGAGCTCCGTATCCACACGCTCGCCGAGAATTCTCGACATCGTCTCCCGGAACATATCGACACCGGACCAGATGATGTAAAGCGAAATCAGCGCGCCGAGCCATGCCTCGAGGGAAAGACCGAAAACGAGGAAGATTCCCGCCGCAAGAAGTGTCGTCGCGGAAATTACCGCGTCAAACAGCGCGTCTTTTCCGGAGTCCCTGAGCGCGTCCGAATTTACGCGGACGCCCTGTTTTTTCACAAAGCTCCCGAGAACGATCTTGACCGCAACCGCCGCGCCGACAATCACAAGAGAAACTGCCGAATAATCCGGCGCCGACGGCGTGATGATTTTCTTCACGGACTCCACAAGGGAGGTGATGCCGGCGTACAGAATGACCGCGGAGATGATTTCTGCCGCAATATACTCATATCGTCCGTGCCCGAGCGGATGCTCGCGGTCCGGATTCTTCGCCGCAAGCCGGGTCCCGATAATCGTGATCACCGAGGACAGCGCATCGCTTAAGTTGTTGACGGCGTCGAGGGCGATCGCGATCGATCCCGTAAGCATTCCCACTGCCGCCTTGAATCCGGAAAGCAGCAGGTTCGAAAGGATCCCGATCACGCTGGTCCGGACAATGATTTTTCCCCGCTCTTTTCCGGAAATTTTAACTGTCTGTTTCATAATTTTATCTTGCTGCAGATGCCAGTTCCGGACGAACCCGTGTGCATTCTGCCGCTGATCTGTCCTTACAGCATCGATGAACCGCCGGTGACCACCCAGGAGGCGAGCACCGCGATCAGGATTGCGCCGGTATAAACATTTCCGGTCTTCCGGTAGATAATCGTCCCGAGAACGCTGAACACGAGAACCTGCGGGAAGAAAACAATGAGAAGCGACATAAACGGTCCGCCGAAGGTGGATCCGAACATAAGGTCAGCGCCCGGGCCGATTCCGAGAAAGAACGGAATATACTCCAGGAGGATGATAATGAAAATCCCGCCGGCCATCATGACCGCGTTCCGCCACCAGTTCTGGAAAAATCCCTTGAAGCCCGGTTCATAGGTCCAGTGCGTTCTCGCAGATGCCATGATCTTGGAATTGTTCAGGATGAAGAACAGCGCAAATACCGGGATATAGACCATAAACTGCAGAAGCCGTTCACCGTTGAATCTCTTGAAGAAGGGCCAGATAAACCGAAGGTCCAGCTTGAAAAACGCTTCCGAAAAAACGACGCAGAGGTACATCAGAAGCACGGTCGCAAGCACCAGCACCGCAGAACGGAGGCAGAGGCCGAGGCTGATTTTATCGGGCTTTTCCGCTGCCGCAAGTCCCATGTCGTGCCAGGTCTGAAGCGTTCCCTTTTTCTTCCCGCGCACCCTTGACACCGCAGTCATAACGACCATGATCAGGATCAGCAGGAGGTACCAGGCGATAAAGCCGTTTCCGACCGTCATACGGAATACATTTTCCGGAAGCGGCAGGAGTCCGTGCCCGAGCTGCGTCATAAAGGGGTAGGTCGACGCGGCGATCAGCATCGTGATCACGGCGCCCTTCCACCACGGGCCTTTTGTCTTCGCCTTGTACGGACTCGGAAGCGGCTGAATGACTTTTTTGAAGAACGGAACCGTAAGGAGCAGGTTCATCCACGGAATCATCGCCGCGATCACAAAAAGCATCGCCGCGAATACGAGCCATTCCTTTGCCATCGCGATCTGCTTTTCAGGCGCAATCGCGGAAGTGTGCCCGGTTGCCGCATCAAACCAGTCGATCGCAGCCGCGAGACCCTTTTTGTTGTGGGTCGTCAGGCGGTGGTTCGTATAGAGAAGCTCCATCCTTCTTGCAGATCCGTCCGAAAAGTCGCCGAAAGTCGTGTCCCATTTCGCGTTCCCGGCATCGGTTCCCAGAAAGTTTGTCCGAAGGTCCGACTTCAGAAGTTCATCCGTGACATTCTTTTCATAGTCGCGGAAGTAGCTGAATTCGTCCCATTTTGCCTGCAGCAGAAGCACATTGCTGAAATGATACTTCTGTACATCGTAGGCATCGTCGGTGAACAGCTCGCCGCACTGCAGCACAGTGGCTTTGGGTTCGATCTCTGTTCCGGAATAGGCTGCGGCGACCGACCAGCTGGACCAGGTGCCCATCGAATGGCCGGAGAGGCCGAGTTTAGTATTGTCGACAAAAGGATAATCCGCGAGGATCCGGTATGCGATGCAGCCGCCGCAGGAAGAATCCAGCAGGTAATTGCCGTCCTGATCCGCAGAATAATGCGGATCAAAGAAACTCAGGTTCGAGAAATTCATCATGATCCGGTAGCGCACCGGACCGCCGGTTGTCTTGAATGTACCGGCTTCTTCGCTGTCCTCGCCGTAGTTCACGGTCACCTTGTGATTGACATAGCCGCGGTACCGAAGCCCCGCCGTCGTGAGACCGTGGCCGTACTCATCGATAGCGAGCACCACGTAGCCGCGGCGCGCAAGCTCGATCGAATAGGCTGCGCAGGTTTCATGGTCGTTCTGGTAGCCGTGCAGAAGCAGGATACCCGGAGCTTTATTGGTTTCCGATACGCCTGCGGGCTTATACAGCTTGTAGCGGATCTGTCCGATTTCCTTTCCGTCCCGATCATCCGCTTCGATATATCCTTCCGTGATTTCCACCGTTCCGAATCCATGCTGGATCCGGCCCGCGATCATGAGACAGAGAAATGCGCCGAGAAGAAAAACCGCAAGTAATACCGCTGCGCGAATCCGCTGTTTTTTCATGTTCACTTCCTCCTGAAATAATTCCTTCAGAAAAGCCGTCCGCTGCCCGATTCCGCCCGTACTGTCCCGCAGTTATTCGTTCACCGCTTCAATCTTCGCAAGAATATCCGTAAGCGCCGGGCAGTCATATTCCCCGATCCGGCCCTGATCCGTGAGCGCCGCGAGGGCGGGGTCGATCGGGAGCTTCGCGACCGTGTCGATCCCGTAGGTTTCTGCCAGCGCGTCGATATGGCTCTCGCCGAAGACCGCATGGCGCTTCCCGCAGTCCGGGCATTCGAAATAAGACATGTTTTCAACGATGCCGAGGATTGGAATATTCATCATATCCGCCATTTTCACGGCCTTTCCGACGATCATCGACACGAGTTCCTGCGGACTTGTCACAACGATGATTCCGTCCACGGGAAGGCTCTGGAATACGGTCAGCGGAACGTCCCCGGTTCCCGGGGGCATGTCGACAAACATCGTATCCACATTGCCCCAGGCCACATCCGTCCAGAACTGCTTCACGGCGCCGGCGATCACCGGGCCGCGCCATACGACCGGGTCGTCGGCATTTGCAAGAAGGAGGTTCATCGACATGATCCGGATGCCGGATTCGCTCTCCGCCGGATACAGGTTCGTTCCGTCGGAAGTGCAGTGTTCCCTGGAGAGCCCGAAGCCCTTCGGGATCGAAGGCCCGGTAATATCCGCGTCCATAATCGCCGCCTGACGCCCGCTCTTCTGCAAGGCTGATGCGAGAAGCGAAGTCACAAGGGACTTTCCGACGCCGCCTTTGCCGCTGACGATGCCGATGACTTTTCCGACGCTTGAAAGCGCATTCAGTTTTTCACGAAAATCCTGCGGCGCCGTTCTCGAATCGCAGTTCAGCGCGCAGCTTTCACAGTTGTGATCACAGTTTTCAGCCATGATTGTTGGTTCTCCTTGTATTGCTCTTTATTGACGGGATCCCTTGATTCGCTTCGCTCACTCGGGATGACAGTCTATATAATCTGTTTCATCTGCCGGGATTGACCGGCTTTATAATCTGTTTCGCCCGGCGGCGTAAACATACCCTATATCATACACCAGCCCGGCTTCGATTTCAAGCGGAACCGGTTCTTACTCTCCGAGAATTTCCTCCGCAAGGCCCTGCGTTCCCGTGAACACTTTCACGTAGCCCGCAAGGGACTGCGCTTTTCTCTGAAGCGCCCGGCTGCGGCCGCTGATGAAAATCCTGCAGCCCCGATGACCGTTTTTCGCGTCCTGTATCATGTTTGCGCCTGCGGAGTTTCCGTCAAGCGCAAGAAGCACCGATTCGCGCCGCCTGAAAATCTCGTAAGTGACGCTCTTATATAATCCGAGTCCAGAAGCTTCAATCGATACCCGGATCAGAACACCGGCTTTTTTCAGCCGCTTTTCTTCCGCTTTCGTCACTTCCGACGGAACAAAGGAAAACACTTCAAATCGTCCGCGGTTTTCCGAAAGCAGGTATTTTTCATAACCTGAAATCCGGTGTCCGATCACAAAGAAGATTTTTGAAGGATCCCCTTTTATGAGAAGTTCCCGGAGAAGCTCGCAGTTCTCTTCCCGGAGCACCGTATGATGGCTGTCGTTGTTGAAGGAACCGCCGAGGACGACGACCGGAAGCTTTCCCGCGGGGAGATCCCGGATTTCCCTTGAAAACACCTCGGCGGAAGCATTCTTCGCCTGTTCTTTCGGAACCGCCGGTGCCAGGTCTGTGCTTTCCCGGAGTTTTCTTTCATAATATCCGCTGCAGGGAAGCCCGCCCGCATGCCGGTCGAATTCGCTCATTTTTTCATAAAAAGCGGCGAAAGAATCTTTCAGGACCCGTTCTTCCGTCTCCCGCATCCGCATCAGATCAGGCCTTGTGAGATCGAGCATCTTCTCGAGCGCGAGCTCCTCGTCGATAGAATCCGTCCCGTACAGCGCGCCGCCGTCCGTCCCCTGCACGCACATAACGCCTGCCCGGAGGTACTTTTTCAGCGGATGACGGGTGAGCTCCGACAGGTTGTTCAGACGGACGTTTGACGTGATCTGGAACTCCAGGATTACCCGGTTTTCGATCAGCTCGCGGATCAGCTGCTTTCCTTTCTGCGAATCGAGATTTGCGGTATAGAGCCCGTGCCCGATCCGAAGGTGCGGCATCTTCTGTCCCGGCTGAAGCGAATCCCGCACGCAGCGGATGCTGTTCAGGACATTGTCACGGAGGGAATCGTTTTCACCGGCGTGAATCCTTACGACAAATCCCGGCTGGTCCGCAGCGGTCCGGACAATGCCCTGAATCAGCGGCGAAAGTTCACGGATGTCGTTGATTTCCTCGCCGACGATATCGGTCCCCGCGACATAGGGATCCCCCGAGATGACCCGGAGCATCCGCAGGCTTTCCGACCGGTCGTCCTGCAGGATCCGGTCTCTGACGATCGTCAGGGGAATCCTTCGGAAAGCCGCAAGGAAGCGGAGCATTACGCCGGTTTCCCGCATTATTTTGGGCATGACTTCGTGGATTTCCGAAAGCACCCGGAACGATTCGCCGGGTTTTAGAAGCGAAGTGTCGGAAATCTCCGCATAGCGGATGCCCTTGTCTTTATAGCCGCGCGCGATCCACAGGAGTTTGTTCTGGAACAGCGTATTTCCCGCATATTCCGGGCTGTGCATGTCCAGCATCATCCTGCGGAGCGCCTGTGCGATATCCGGGTCCGGGATCGATTCGATCCCCGAAAGGACGACGGGATGCGCTGATTTTTCGCCTTTCGTAAAAACATAGCGGTAAAGGTATACTTTTTCAAGATTCGTAAAAACCGCCTGTCCGTCCTTCATCACGGAAAGGGAAGCCCGGATCTTCGGAATGTTTTCAGCGGCATTTTCGAGGTTTTTCAGGATCAGGTCGGCAAAATTGATGAAGGTATTGTCGTCGATCCTGCGGTCGAGGTACTTTCCTTCAAGTCCGCAGTCACGGTATTTTTCCTCCTGTTCCTTCCGCCGCCGGAGAAGCGTTTCCTGCTGCTTTTCCGAGAGTTTCAGCCCCAGCTTTTTTATATAATACAGCGGATAACGGATTTCATGCCGGATCCCGAGCGCGATCAGCACGTCCGGCGAGAGGTTCGCGTTCATATGCGTGTGCAGGTCGGTCCGAAATTTGCATTCCGAGAGAATGTAGGTCTTGACGACGGTTTTCTTGAAATCGAGCCGGTAATCCTTGGTCTGTGACATCAGGGTCTTGGAAATCGCGGGGATTGAGGCCTTCCGTTCGATGGTTCCGTCCGGATAGATGTTCGCGGCTTTCGTGTCCCGGAGCCGGAATACATAAACCATCCGGTTTCGGTCATCAATGTAGCAGGGAACGGTTCCGCGGATCACAAAAAGCCCCTGTTCGTCCATCGACAGCGGCAGTCCGCACATCCGCGAAAGGTTCGTGATCAGGTTTCCCGATCCGTGATTCGGCGTCCGGAGCACATAGGACATCAGCCCGGCCGAAAGATCCAGGTCCACGATGATATCCTTCTCCTGATCCAGGGAAAAGCTTCCGAAATACGCCATCCGATTCCTCCGCACGTTTAATTCTGAAAAAGGTGTCTGCAGGAGCCCTGTATCCCGTGCGTTCACAAAACCGCACACAAAAGGACCGGCCTCCCGTCCCGGCTTCATTATACATGGAAATGCACGAAAAGACAAGCGCGGGAAGGACACAAGTTCTCGGATTTTTCACAGTTGCAAATTGTAAAAAGATCAATTATAATGAATTTGTTTATCAAATGTACGGGGAGCGTTTTTACGCAAATGGATATATTCGGTTTTATCAGCCTTCTGGGCGGACTGGCCATGTTCTTATACGGAATGCGGCTCATGTCGGGCACGCTGAAAGAGAGTTCTTCGGGCGCGCTGAAAAAAATAATCGAGAAGGCTACAAACAACATATTCAAAGCATTTTTACTGGGGCTTTTAGTGACGGCGGTGATCCAGTCTTCGACGGCTACAATCGTCATCACTTCCGGTCTCGTGGCCGCCGGCATCATCTCACTCAGGCAGTCCATCGGCATCATCGTCGGCGCCAATGTCGGAACCACAGTAACCGGCCAGATTATCCGTCTTCTGGACCTCAACGAATCCAAAGTCGCCTGGCTTCAGATCTTTAAACCTTCCACCCTTGCGCCTGCTGCACTGATTATCGGTGTCATCCTGATCATGTTCATCCACATCCGAAAATCCGAACAGATCGGCGGTATCGCCGTCGGCTTCGGAATTCTCTTCTCCGGACTTCTGAATATGACCAATGCCGTAAATTCCCTGACCGAATCCCCTGCGTTTCTTTCTCTGTTCGCCAATCTGGACGACAGCCCCGTCATCGGATATCTGAGCGGAGCCGCCGTTGCATTCGTGCTCCAGAGTTCGAGTGCCGCTGTGGGTATCCTGCAGACCTTCTCGACAACCGGTCAGCTGACCTTTAAGGGAATTTATGCGGTTCTCGTCGGAATATATCTCGGTGACTGCGTCACAACCGCAATTGTCTGCTGGATCGGAGCGAAGCCGGATGCAAAACGTGTCGGCATCATCAATATCCTGTTCAACCTCGGAAAGTCCGCGCTTGCGCTTCTCGGGGTTTCCCTGCTTCATGCCTTCGGCGTCCTCGACGGCATCTGGCTCAAACCGATCTTTTCGGGCGGAATTGCCAATACCAACACCGTCTTCAATCTCGCGAGCGCACTGCTGCTGCTTCCCGTCGTTCTCCGGTTCGAAAAGCTTTCACAGATCATCGTGCGCAGCAGAATACAGCAGGACGAAAAATATGCGGACAAGCTCGCAGGACTCAACACGCAGTTCTACAGCACGCCCGCGATTGCATTCAACAGCTGCTACGATGCACTTCTTACGATGTATAACGCGGCACGCGAAAACATCCACCGCGCCTGGGCGCTGCTTTCGAAATACGACGAAAAAGCGTTTTCGGAAATCAATGAGGAAGAAGACCGGATCGATATTTTCGCGGACAGGATCTGCAACTATCTCGTGGGCTTAAGCTCAACGATCAAGTCCGACGATCACCTGAGGATCATGAACGAATACTACCGCATCACCTCGGAATTCGAGCGTCTCGGCGATCATGCGGTCAATATTTCCGAAGCCGCACAGGGACTCCAGAAAAACAGCGTCAGCTTCTCCGAAAGCGCGAAACGGGAGCTCGAAGTGATCCGTGAACTGATCGCGGAGGTCCTGGATCTCGCGCACCGTTCCTTCGAGAAGCGCGACGAACAGGCTGCACGCTCGATCGAGCCTTTGGAGGAAGTCGTCGATGACCTCGTGAACGCGCTTCGGGAAAACCACCTGAAACGGCTTGCAAGCGGCGAATGCACCGTTATTGTCGACAGTATTTTCCTGAACCTCCTGTCGGATATCGAGCGGATTTCCGATATCTGCAGCAATATCGGCGTCTCCACGATGGCGAGAATACATCCGGAGCTCGCCGAGCAGGAGCACAGCTACATTTCTTCCCTGCACCAGGGGCGGGACGAAAACTTCAACCGGATTTACGGTGAAGCCCACCGCCTGTATTTCGGGAAGCTTGAAAAAGAAACTTCATGAGCGAACATAAATCAAAAATTCCAATCCAAGGAGAAAGAAAATGAAAAAAGGGAACACAAAGCTCCCCGAGGCATCAAAAACCCGTTTTGAATTCGGATATCTCGGGGAGAAAGAGCTCTCGGGAAATCAGCGCTGGCATATGCCGGCGAGGTTCATTCTCGCAAAAAAGAACCGCATTAAGTTCCGTGTCCAGGACCAGGATTTCAGCCTTTCGGAAGGAAACGTGCTGCTTGTCTGGCCGGGTGAAGAATTCGAAGTTATTTCCTCTTCGAAAAAAGGCGCCCTGGTGCTCGAGTTCGATTCCAGCGCTATCAACGAATGTGAAGATATCTGTGCCTACTACCACTATCTCAATACCGTACGCCTTCTCGATGATTCCTGTGAAAAGCTGAGGGACGAAGTCACGGCCTGTCTCCTGCATGCATACAGCAGTTCGGAAAAGCAGGAGCTGTTCTATGAGACCCTCGTCCGGATCGACATCATGAAGATTCTCATCGAAGCCGCAAAAAAAGCCCGCGATAATTCTCTCGCAGCCCAGAACGTCGAACTCGTACGCCGCAACTCCAGCTCCAAGATGGAGAAAGCCTGCAGCTATATCATCGCAAACTGCGACAAGCGAATCACCCAGGCGGAGGTCTCGGAAGAAGTCGGCATCAGCACCTTCTATTTCTCGCGTCTCTTCCGCCAGTACAGCGGCCAGAGCTTCAATGACTACCTCAACGACCATCGTATCCAGAAAGCGCTGATGCTGCTCTCAAACCGCCGGATTTCGATCCAGGATGTCGCGCAGAGTTCCGGTTTCCAGTCGATCTCCAATTTCAACAAGGTCTTTAAGAAACATGTCGGCGTCTCTCCGAATGAGTACCGCCGCATTCACGAGATCCGCAAGGCAAAATAACTGCCGGAAACAATTAAGATTTATCCGTTGCTTTTCCCGGGGCTTTTTCATACAGCAGCTGTATGATGAAGCCCCGGATTGTTTTCAAAGCCGGGGCTGTTTATACCGGCAGGAACCATCGATGTACTATATCCCGATCGCGGACAGCGGCACTTCGAACGTCCGCCGGATCCGTGAAATACTGAACGGCGAATCTAAAAACTGAGGGACTCCTGCCCGCAGGCGTCCCTCAGTCCGATTTCTGTTCAGTTGAAATTAACGGAATCCGCATTCATCTCCGGGGCTGAAAACACGCATATCATATGCGGGCACAGAGGCCGGTACGCGCCGGCGAAAAATGACTGTGTATCCGGATCAGTATACAATTCCGATTGCTCTCGTCACAGCCGGGAGGAAGCGCTCCTTATACCACCAGTCGGCAAAATGAATGTTGTCGCCTTCCGAGAAGCACTCGTCGCCGGTGAAAAGCGGCGTGAGATCCAGGAAGACATAATTGTGATCATACGCATAGGTCTGCAGCGCCTGGTTATAGGCGGCGATGTTTTCATCCTGTCCCTCGTAATAATCCTTTTCCCGGACGGTTGTCGGAAGTATGGACAGAATATAAACCGTACTGCTGTCGTACATCGTGAGATAGGTCGAAATCAGGCGGTCGTAGTTCGCGATGAAAACTTCCGGGTTGTCCCGCTCTGGATTCAGCTGGACATCGTTGATCCCGTACCAGAACACCGCTTTTTTGCGGGTCTTGAGCGCGGCATTCGTAATGTTTTCATAAGCCGAGCCGTCCGTCAGCTGTCCGCCCCAGGTTGCGGCGATCGAATCCATCGGAACGAGGTCGAAGGCAAGCTCGCCGCCTGTTCCCATCGTAAGCGTCCGGGAGTCGCCGATAAAGACCACCTGACTATAATCCGGGCCTTCCAGCTTTTCATCGGTGCTTTCCGTCTCGCTTTCTGAGCCGTCCTCAGTGTCGCTTCCGGATTCGCTTTCCGATTTATCCTCGGCATCACTTTCCGAAACGTCCTCGGATTCGCTTTCCGAATCGCTCTCTTCGCTGTCGTCCGTGTCGGTTTCGGAATCACTCTCCGTACCGTCTTTTGCATCGCTGTCCGTTTCATCCGTGTTCTCCGGATCCCCTGATTCCGAACCGGGCTCAGACGGCGTCTCCGTAGAATCCGGCGCGGTACTTGTAACGTCAGCTTCCGACTGACCGGTCGGCTCAATCGTAAAGGAGATCACCGGATTTCCGTCTTCATCGGTCTCCTGCTCCGTCGTCGTTTCGGTCGGTTCTTCCGAGGTCTCGGGTTCCGCAGTCGTCGTTTCCGGCGCGATTGTCGTGGTTTCCGGTTCCGTTGTCGCAGGCGTTTCCGCCGTCATTTCCTCCGTCAGGTTTTCAGACAAAGAGGTCAGACTGTCCGCCGGCTTTTCATTCTTCTTTTTTTCCGTCACCACGAGAACGATAATCGCCGCAGCGATGGCAAGCACCGCGACCGCAATCTCCGCCATCATGATCGCACGGCGGCTTTTCCGGATTTTCTGTATTTTTTTCTTTTGCGATCTGTTCATTCCTGTAATCTCCGGGCTGATGCCTGTCTGTACGCCCGGGGTCAGATCCGGGCAGTCATTTTCTGTATTCCTGCGTATTATACCATTGATTCTCCGGAAGGTCAAGGCATTGACTTTTTTCCTGCAATCAGATACAATCTTCTCTGGTAAAAAGCCGTCCGGGAGAATCATTATTTCGCGCCGGGCGGATACAATCGGAGGAACAGAACCAATTTATGGACCGGATTACACAGAGACTGTCGGAAGAGCTTGGAAAAAGCCCGAAAATCATACAGAACGTCATTGACCTGTATGACGAGGGCAATACCATTCCTTTCATCGCACGTTACAGAAAAGAAGCCCATGAGAACATGGGCGACGAACTTCTCAGGACGCTGGAGGAGCGTCTGAAATACCTGAGAAACCTGGAAGCACGCCGTGAAGAAGTGCTGCGGCTGATTTCGGAGCAGGGAAAACTTACGGAAGAACTTGAAAAAAGCATCGGGGACGCCGAGACGCTTTCGGAGCTCGAGGACCTGTACCGTCCTTACCAGAAGAAGCGCCGCACGCGCGCGACAATTGCCCGTGAAAAGGGGCTCGAGCCGCTTGCGGATATCCTGTATGCGCAGGACACGGACATGAAGGCGCCGGAACTGGAAGCGATTCCCTATATTGATCCCGAAAAAGGTGTGAACACGGCGGAAGATGCGCTCCAGGGCGCTTCCGATATCATCGCCGAACGGGTTTCCGACTCGCCGGAACTTCGGAAAGGCATCCGCGGATTCTATCACCGCTCCGGCGCGCTCCTTTCGAGGGCGGCCGGGGAAGAAGACTCCGTTTACAGCGGTTATTATGAATTTTCCGGGGATCTTTCGCGCATTCCCGACCACCAGATCCTTGCCCTGAACCGCGGCGAGAAGGAAGGGTTTCTGAAAGTGAGCTTCGATGTCATGGAGGATAAGATTCTCTGGGCGATGAAAAAATCCATCATCCGGGAGCATTCCCCGGCCGAAGCTTTTCTCGATGCGGCGATTACGGACGGCTTCCGGCGTCTCATGCGCCCTTCTCTCGAAAACGAGCTCAGGAGCGAACTCACGGACAGGGCTTCGGAAGGCGCGATCCGGAATTTCGCATCGAACCTGAAGCCGCTTCTTTTGCAGCCGCCGGTTCGCGGAGCGGTCACAATGGGCCTCGACCCGGGCTACCGCATGGGCTGCAAAGTCGCCGTTGTCGATCCTACGGGCAAGGTGCTCGACACCGCCGTCGTCTATCCGACTTACGGCGAACGCCAGAAACAGGAAGCCGAAAAGAAACTCGCAGCAATGATCCGAAAGTACGGCGTTACGAGAATCGCGATCGGGAACGGGACCGCTTCCCGCGAGACTGAAGCCATGACCGCCGAAATGATCCGGGAAAACACGCTCCGAAACGTTTCCTATATGGTCGTCTCCGAAGCCGGCGCTTCGGTTTATTCGGCGTCAAAGCTGGCTTCCGAGGAATTCCCGGACTACGATGTGAACCTGCGCTCCGCGGTTTCGATCGCGCGGAGGCTCCAGGATCCCCTTGCCGAACTTGTCAAAATCGATCCGAAAGCGATCGGCGTCGGACAGTACCAGCACGATATGCCCGAAAAGCGCCTGGAAGAGGCCCTTTCCGCTGTCGTCGAGGATTGTGTCAACCAGGTGGGCGTCGACCTGAATACGGCCTCTTTTTCGCTCTTACAGAGAGTCTCAGGGCTCTCTCCCGCAGTCAGCAGGAACATTGTGGCATGGAGGGAGCAGAACGGCGCCTTTAAGAAGCGCTCGGAGCTCCTCAAAGTCCCGAAGCTCGGTCCGAAAGCCTATGAGCAGTGCGCAGGTTTTTTACGGATTCCGGACGCCGAAAATGTGCTCGACAGCACCGCCGTCCATCCGGAAAGCTATGATGCCGCAAAGAAGCTTCTCACGCTTCTTCATAAGGATTTTTCCGACATCCGATCCGGGAAACTCCGGGAACTTCCGAAGGCGCTTCAGCTTTACGGGCCTGAGCAAGCCGCGTCCGACTGCGGTGTCGGACTGATGACCCTCCAGGATATTGTTTCGGAACTGATGAAACCCGGCCGCGATCCCCGTGACGAGCTTCCGGCGCCGATCTTCCGCACCGACCTTCTGTCGATCGAGGATCTCCGGCCGGGGATGGTTCTTAAGGGAACTGTCCGGAACGTCATCGATTTCGGCGCTTTTGTCGACATCGGCGTCCATCAGGACGGTCTTGTTCATATCTCCGAGATCGCGGACCGCTATATTAAGCATCCCTCGGAAGTCCTGTCGGTCGGCGACGAAGTGACGGTCGTCATCCTTGATGTGAACGGAAAGAAAAACCGCATCTCGCTTTCGATCAAACAGGCGAAATAACTGTTTCTGACGGGACGGCAAGCCCCCAGGGAGATCTCTGTCCCTGGGGGCTTGCCTGTTTTTGTGACGTCAGGTCTTATTCCCTTCTCTTTTTCAGCAGTTTCCGGTATAAACGTATTTCAGGTTTTCCGACGCGGTATCCGCCAGTCTGTAAATCAGCCTGACGTCGGTCGCCGGGCGGTCGTTCATGTGAAAACGCGGGAAGAACCTCGAGATGTGCAGCGGAATCTCCGATCCGATCCGGTTCCCCTGCGCGTCCGTAAGGCCCGCCACCCACCGGGACAGCTCCCGCATCTCCTCTTCCGTGTCGTTTTCACCGGGAACGATGAGTGTCGTCAGTTCCACATGGCAGTGCCGCACGGCAGTACGGATAAAATCCATGACCTGCCGGAGGTTTCCGCCGAGTACGCTCTCATAATACCGGTCCGTGAAGCCTTTGAGGTCGATATTCATCGCGTCCGTATAAGGCAGCAGTTCCGCAAGAACATCCTGCTCCGCCGTCCCGTTTGTCACAAGAACCGTTTTCAGCCTCCGTTCATGGAGAAGTTTTGCGGTATCACGCACGAATTCGTAGCTTACCAGCGGCTCGTTGTAGGTGAATGCGGCGCCGATATTTCCTCGCGGAATAAGCTGTTCCGCCATATCCGCGATCGCTTCCGGAGATACCGGCTCCGCATTTTTCCGAAGTCTCCCCGCTTCTTCCGACCATGAAATTTCATAATTCTGGCAGAAAGGGCACCGGAGATTGCAGCCGAAAAAACCGACGGAAAGGATTTTCCTTCCCGGGTAAAAACGGGCCAGCGGCTTTTTCTCGATCGGATCCAGCGCGGCGGAGGATATTCCTCCATACACAAGCGGTTCGATTTTTCCCGCCCGCTGTGTCCGTGCGCCGCAGAATCCGATGCCTCCTTCTTTCAGACTGCAGTGCCTGAAGCATACAGAACAG
This sequence comes from uncultured Eubacteriales bacterium, assembly GCA_902772745.1. Classification (GTDB taxonomy): domain Bacteria; phylum Bacillota; class Clostridia; order Lachnospirales; family Lachnospiraceae; genus UBA1267. Next base: position 11,181 of record CACYBV010000037.1, on the reverse strand, counting down.
ACTGCCATATCCGTTTCTTTCCTTTTACGGGGCTTTTTGCCCTCAGCTCTCCTTTTTCAGTTTTTTCAGTGAAAAGAACGCAAGGAGCGCATACATTACAAGGACGAAGGTTTTATAAACCGGCCAGAAAGAGGCGCCCGCATCCAGGTAAAGCGCGCGGGGATTGGACAGCACCCATCTGAAGGAACGCAGGATGTTTTCAAGAGTCACCGGCATATACATCCTGGAAATCCTCAGGATCACCGGTGTCAGCATGATCGAATCCACTGCGAAAAGTACCGACAGAATGCCCGAAATCAGGCACAAAAGCTTCTTCTTCGCAAGGAAGGAAACCGCAAGAAGAATGACGATCACCGCTTCCATAATAAACGGAACGGCATAAAACGCATTCAGAATCCGCCCTCCGATAGGACTCAGCTCCGAAGCGAGCACAATTCCAATACCCTCAAGAAGCGTAAAGCCTCCGCTTACGAAGAGCGGAACGCTCTGAACCTTCCTGTTCCGGAAAAACGCAGTAAGGACCGGAATAAAGAACAGGATCAGGTACGGAATCCAGCGAAGAACCGCGCCCGTGCTGCTCCCCGCCCTGTAAACCATCAGATTCATCAGAAACGACGGCGCCGAATAGATCGGGATGCTTTCAATTCCGAAACTCTGCAGTACCTGGAGATAGGCGATCCGTCTCAATTCGCTTTGCGGGATATTCAGCGGATTGTACAGAAGGTCCCGGATCGGCATGTTGGCGAAAATTTCCGCACAAAGGCCGAGTAAAAATACAGCTGCGAGAAGGCACAAAAGGAGAATGCTGCTGCCGGATTTCTTCTTTTTCGATTCGCTGACAGGGGCCGGGCCGAACGACTGCTGCACTGTCGGACCCGGGACTGTATACGGCGGCGGTGTCATCTCCTGCACCGGAGGAGGCGGAAGCTGTTCCCGAGGGTCTCCCTGCCAGGCTCCCCGCTGCGGCATTCCGGGCATTCCGGGCTGCGGCGGGGCTTCCTGCCAGGATCCCTGCTGCGGCATTCCGGGCATTCCGGGCTGCGGCGGCGCTTCCTGCGGGAAGGGACGGAACGGTTCATTCTGCATCACCGCTTCTCCCTGCGGCGGAAGATTCGGGAATTCCGGTGCGAGCGGCGGTTCCTGAGCCGGCGGCAGCGGAATATCATCCGGGATCGGAGCATAAGTCTGCAGAAGTTCATCCGCCCGGGGAGTTTCCTGTCCCCTTATCGGCACATCCGGCTGCGGGATCGGCTGTTCCCACAACGGCACATCCGGCTGCGGAATCGGCTGTTCCCACACCGGATCATCTGCCAATGAGAGCAGGTCCTCCTTCGGGGGCTTCAGAGCCTGGCTTGGCTTCTCTTCCCAACTCGGTTCCGGTACCGGGACCGGCTGCGGAATTATTTCCTCCTGATCCAAAACCGCTGCCGTCACAGGTTTCCATGGCGTCTCCGGCTGCGGTGTTGGTGCCGGCTGCGGCATTGGTGCCGGTTCAGGAGCTGCCGGCCACGGCGCCGCTGCCGGATCCGGGATCGGATTCGTCTGCATCACCGGTTCGGAAACCTGTTCCTGAAGAGGCGCCTGTCCCGGCCATGGCATTGGTGCCGGTTCGGGAGCTGCTGCCGGCTGCGGTGTTGGTACCGGCTGCGGCATTGGCACGGGCTGCGGCATTGGCACGGGCTGCGGAGCCGGTCCCGGCTGCGGCCGTATAAACCCGGTTCTCTGCCCACAGAAAGTGCAGAACGCCGCCGTCTCTCTGATCTGCTTTCCGCAATTTGTACAAAACTTCATTGATTTCTCCCTCACTTTCCGAGTTCATCATCCTTTGTGTATCTCTGACGGTTTTTTTCGGAAGCTTTCTTCCGTTCTCACCGTATCATCTTTCTTTTTCTGATCAGTCCGGCTTTCTCTGCCGAATCTCCTCCGAATCGGTCCTGTCCCGTCCCGCTTTCTCAATCGCATCCAGCACCTGAATATCCGCCGGAAGCCAGTTTACTTCATGCAGGCTGTCCATCGGCAGCCATCTCGCAGCCTCATGCTCCAAAAGCGTCAGCTGCCCGTCTCCCCGGCTGCACCAGAAAACATCCATCGACAGATGAAAAGCCGGATAATCATATTCTACTGTCGTCAGCAGCTTTTCGACCGTGACTCCGGCATCCAGTTCTTCGCGGATTTCCCGCCGTAAGGCCTGTTCCGGCGTCTCGTATGCTTCGATCTTTCCTCCGGGGAACTCCCACCAGTCCTTGTATTCGCCGTAGCCGCGCTGCGTCGCAAAGATGACCGTTTCTCCGCGGCTGTTTAATGCATGTATGACTGCCGCCGCAACTCTGACTGTTTTCATGCTCCTTTTTCTGCCCCTGATTTCTCCGCTCCGGAGCTGAGAAGGCCGTCGGATTACGTGCGGTTTCCTGTCCTCTTCCGTATCGGAGCGTCCTTTTATTGACATCATTATATCAGCTTCATGCGAAAACAGCAATCTTTTTTTACTCCGGTATGAAAACCCGGACCCACATGTTAAGGTATTCATTCAGCCCGGCAATGATCGGATTTCCGGTATTCCGTTCCGAAATAACACGGCACCTTTCCCGAATCGGATCGGAAAAGGTGCCTTAATAAATCGTTTATAATTTCAGAGCTCAATACAGCTTTGCGCCGGCCGGAATGTGCGGATCCACCATCAGAAGATGAAGCTTCTCCTCCTCTCCCTCGTGATGAAGGGCGCTCAGCAGCATACCGCAGGAATCGATGCCCATCATTTTTCTCGGCGGAAGATTCGTGATTGCGATACAGGTTTTCCCCACAAGCTCTTCCGGCTCGTAGAAAGCATGAATCCCGGAAAGAATCGTACGGTCCGTTCCGGAGCCGTCGTCCAGCGTGAACTGAAGAAGCTTTTTGGATTTCGGAACGGCGGTGCAGTCTTTAACCTTCACGGCGCGGAAATCGGACTTTGAAAAAGTTTCGAAATCAACGGTATCGGCAAAGAGGGGCTCAATTACGACATTGGAGAAATCGATCACTTCCTCAGCCGCCTGTACGGTCTCTTTCAGAACGGAGGAAAGACCTTGTGTCCCGCGGTCCTCCGATCCTGTCTTCTGGATTTTGAGGGTCGGGAACAGAAGGACATCGCGGATTGCCTGCGCGCCTGTAAGCAGCATGACAAAGCGGTCAATGCCGTAGCCGATGCCGCCGGTCGGAGGCATTCCGTACTCTAAAGCACGAAGGAAATCCTCGTCGGTCGTATTGGCTTCCTCATCGCCCGCCGCCAGCGCCGCTTCCTGGGCTTTGAAGCGTTCCCGCTGGTCCTCCGGATCATTAAGCTCGGAATAGGCGTTGCACATTTCACCGCAGTTGATGAACAGCTCAAACCGCTCCACAAGCATCGGATCGTCGGGTTTCTTCTTGGTCAGCGGCGAAATGTCCAGCGGATGGTCACAGACGAATGTGGGCTGGATCATCTTCTCTTCACAGAATTCCTCAAAGAAAAGATTGACAATGTCGCCCCATTTATGGCGTTCTTCGAATTCAACGCCGTGCGCCTTCGCGGCTTCACGGGCCGAATCGAGGTCACGGATCAGATCGAAATCGACGCCGGCGTATTTCCGGACGGCTTCGATCATCGTAATCTTCTCAAAAGGCTTTCCGAAGTCGATCTCCACGCCGTTATAGAGGATCTTTGTCGTACCGAGCACCTTTTCACAGACTGTGCGGTACATCGACTCCGTAAGTTCCATCATGCCGTTGTAGTCGGTATAGGCCTGATACAGCTCCAGCATGGTGAATTCCGGGTTATGGCGCGTATCGATCCCCTCATTGCGGAATACACGGCCCATTTCATAGACGCGTTCCAGGCCGCCGACGATCAGGCGCTTCAGGTAAAGCTCCAGGGAAATCCGGAGTTTCATATCCTGGTCCAGCGCATTGAAATGCGTCATGAACGGCCGCGCCGCCGCGCCGCCGGCATTCTCGACGAGAATCGGTGTCTCGACTTCCAGGAAACCGCGCTGATTCAGGAAATTCCTGATCTCCCGAAGAATCTGCGAGCGCTTCACCAAGGTGCTTCTCGCTTCGTCGTTCATGAAAAGGTCCACATAACGCTGACGGTAACGAAGATCCGTATCGGTCATGCCATGGAATTTCTCCGGAAGGACCTGCAGGGCTTTCGTATGCAGCTCAACAGACTTCGCGTGCACCGTGATCTCGCCCATTTTGGTGGTGAAAACAAAGCCCGTCACGCCGACATTGTCACCGATATCCAGCTTTTTGAAAGCGGCATAAGCTTCGTCACCAAGATCGTCCCGGGCCACATACACCTGGATGCCGCCCGAAAGGTCCTTGACATTGCAGAAAGAAGCCTTGCCCATCACACGCTTTGACATCAGCCGGCCTGCGATCTGAACCGTCTTTCCTTCAAATTCTTCATAGCGGCTGCGGATTTCTTCCGCATGCGCCGTCTGGTCGAATTTCGTAATCCGGTAGGGGTCCTTTCCCTGTTCCCGGAGTTCCTGCAGCTTCTCTCTTCTGATACGCAGAAGCTGGTTCATATCCTGAGTTCTGTTGTCCTGATTCTCTCCTGCCATAAGCCTTCCTTACTGGCGCCCGATCGCAAGCACCTTATATTCAAAATCTCCGCCGGGCGCATTGACGGTAACCACATCGCCGATGGCTGCTCCGAGAAGCGCCATCCCGAGAGGAGATTCATTGCTGACTCTGTTTTCCATGCTGTTGGCCTCGTTGGATCCGACAATCGAGAGCACTTCTTCCTCGTCGTATTCCAGATCGAGAACCCGGACCGTCGAACCGATAAATACCCGGCTCAGATCCCCCTCGGTATCGACCACTTCAGAGTTTTTGAGAATCGCTTCAATCTCTCCGATTCTGGCTTCGATTTCCGCCTGTTCATCTTTCGCGGCGTCGTATTCCGCGTTCTCGGACAGGTCCCCCTGCGCACGTGCTTCCTTGATCTTCTGCGCAATTTCCGCACGGCGCACAACCTTCAGGTTCGTCAGCTCGTCTTCCAGCTTTTTTGCGCCGGATGATGTCAAAATGTTCTTCTTCTCAGCCATTTTGTCCCTTTCCTTACTGCCTGTCTGGCGTTAACTGTTATTATTCAGCACCCGACACGAGGACTGTGGAAATGTCCTCGTGTCGGGTGCTTAGAATATGCATCCTTTGTCTTATCCGGATGGTCGGTCCGTCTTCGTCTCAAGATCACTCCCGGTAAAAACATCAAATTCTGGCTGATGCACGAGTGCACAGCCAGAAGCCGTATATTTTTACCTGGGTGCTGTACTTTATAAGCAGGATACGGGAATCGAACCCGCCTCTTCAGCTTGGGAAGCTGACATACTACCAATGTACTAATCCTGCAGAACGGAGGCTATTATATCACAGTTATTTTAAAATGTAAAGAGCTGATTTTCGAGGGGCTTCGAAGCCTCCCCTCGGCCGGCGTCATCCCCGGGCCGGCTTTTCGCTGCTCCGTATTCCTTTTGCCGCCGGCTTTCTCTGTTCCCCGGTATCCGCCTGTGCATTTTTTCTGTTGCGCTGCGGATGCCGTCTCCGCCGGAAAAGGCTTTCTATGATTGCCGGTATATCTCCGTCACCTTTGACAGGAGCTCCCCGAGTTCCTCCGCCGATGTAATTGACGATATCCGTCTCCGAAGATCCGCCGCACCGGGAACCCCTTTAAGATACCAGGCCGCGTGTTTCCGCATCTCCAGAAGCGCCAGATGTTCTCCTTTCAGCTTTGTCAGCAGCTCCGTATGGCGGAGAATCATCGCACAGATCTCCTCCGCCGAGGGTCTTTGGAGTTCCTCCCCGGTTCTTAAGTAATGCAGGATCTCCCTGAAAATCCACGGGTTTCCTTCGGCAGCGCGCGCAACCATCACGCCGTCGCATCCGGTTTCAAGAAGCATCTTCGCCGCAGTCTTCCCATCGCGGACATCGCCGTTCCCGATGACCGGAATCCGGACGGCTTCCTTCACGCGCCGGATTGTTTCCCAGTCCGCTTCGCCGCTGTAATACTGCTCGCGGGTCCTCGCATGCACGGAAACCGCTGCGGCGCCGCAGCTTTCCAGGATGCGGGCAATTTCCGGCGCGAGCTCTTCGTCCTTCGAAAAACCTTTCCGGATCTTTGCGGTGACCGGTTTGTGTACGGTTTTTGCAAGCTTCGTGAAGATCTTTTCCACGAGTTCAGGTTCACGCATCAGCGCCGATCCTTCGCCGTTTTTCACGACCTTCGGCACAGGACAGCCCATATTGAAATCAATGAATTCGAACCGGTCCTCGATCCTGAGCGCCATTTCCGCGATGATGTCCGGATCATTTCCGAAGAGCTGCACCCCCACCGGGTACTCGGTCTCTCCGCGCGTCAGCAGGAGTTCGGTGTTTTTATTGCGGTAATACAGGGCTTTCGCACTGACCATTTCGGTCGTAAACAAGCCGCACCCAAAGGATGCGGCGATTTCGCGGTATGCGCTGTCCGTAACTCCGGCCATCGGTCCGAGGGCAAGAGGCACCGGAACAGAGAGCGTTCCGATCTGCATTTTTCCAGGTTCCTTCATGAATCTTCTCCGAGAAATACAATACGGTAATACATCTCCAGGGATTCCAGAAGCGTCTTCTTTTCCTTCTGGATCCGACGGATCTGAAGCCCGGTCTCGATTTCATCGTAAAGGTAATCGTAATCGTCCGCGCGTGTGCACAGAAGGAGCGTCCCGTCCGGCTGGAATTCCAGTGTCAGTATCCCGCCGCATTCCTCGGTAAAGAGCACGCACAGGACCTTCAGTTCATCCTTCACCATCTGCGGAATGCCGCTGAACTCCTCGTTGAAATAATATTTTTCCTCATAGGAATTCGCGCCGCAGAGTACCGTCCTTTTTGTTTCCATCTACCGCACCACCCTGTAACTGATGTATGCGAGTCCTGCAAGGAGCACCGTCAGAATGCCGAATACTACGATCCGGCTCTTTTTGATCACGCGGTTCCGGTTGAATACCGTACCGTCCAGCGCCGACATCAGCGCCAGGATCGCAGCGAGACCGAAAACAAGCGGAAACAGAAGCGTCAGTTCCGACGAGCGGAAAAACAGCACAACTGATAGTCCGATCACCGCAATAGAAAGGATTACCTCGAGAATTTCAAACTGATAATTTCTTCTGCGCATGAATCCTCCAAATCAAAGGTTCCCGAACCGCCTGAGAAGCGCCGGCATTTTCTGCTGTCCTTCCACAGACTTTTCCTCAAAGAAATTTCTGCCCGCCTGAAGAGAAAGGTACATCAGGATTTCCGTCATGAAAATATACTGCCACTGTACGTTATAGCCCGCTCCCTGAAGTACGACCGCTATGGTAAATATAAAATACCGGCTGTCCTTTTTCAGTCCCCGCACAGCAAGGATTCCGAGGAAAATATAATACACCAGGAAGCCGTAAATGCCGCGGCTCACGAGGATATTGATGAAATCGCATTCAGCGACGAAGGTCTCCATCCATTTGTACTGCCCGAAGTAGATCTGGAAGGGGTAACCGGATGAGTAATTGCCGTATCCGAAGATCCGCTCCGTCCAGCTGCTGTTTCTGAAGATCTGCGGGAAATCGGTAAAATAGCGGATATGAATCTGCGTGCTGCCGTCAAAGTCCGTATTCTTCATCCGAAGCATGAGGTAGAGCATCCGGCCCTTCACGACCGCCCAGAGATTCATTCGTATGAAAGCAAAGACAAAGACGGCGATAAGGACTGCGCCGAGCACCATTTTCCAGATGTTCTTTTTCCGGAAGAAAGCGCGGATCCTCGCGATCGTGTACTCTCTTCGGATCAGTCCGAGAAGAATCGTCAGGAAAAGTGCCGCAAGCACGCCCACGATCGCCGTGGAGCTTCCCACAAGGAAGGATTCGGCAAGCACCACGAGCCGGATGACCGGGTTTTTGAAAAGCACAAAGGCCAGTACGAGGAGCGGTGCAATCGATCCGCCGTGCCAGGTAAAGCCCGCCGGATAGAATCTCTCGCGGTAGAAACTCACAAGCCCTTCCTGATGCAGGATGTCATGGAAAATCACCTGGTTGATGTCGATTTTAAACAGCCGATACAGCAAAAACTGCAGAAGAATCCACAGGACCTGCAGGAGCGTAATGCCCTTCAGCACGAGTTTCAAAAGTTCCATGAGCTTTACGGAGCGCTTCATGTCCGCGCCGAGATAAGCCGCCGCGAAATAAAGCGGGACCGCCATCAGTGCGGAGGATCGCGAAAGCTTCAGGTAGGCTTCCGGCATCTGATTGATCTCGGCGGAAATTGCAGACAGAATGAACGACAGAAAGACCAGCGTGAGGAGCCAGTCTGTCCGTTCGAATTTTCTGTTCACAATGAAAAGAATCAGTACGGATAATCCCGCGCCGGCCCCCAGAAACTGATAGGGGAAGCGGCCGCGGATCTTCAGGATAAACACCGATGCCGAAAAAAAGTAAAGGCACAGAAGCACCGCTGTTATAATCCTGAGAATCCGTAAGCTTCTCTCTCTTGCCGCTGTCACTTTCAGGTTTCTCTCCGTATCATCTGAAAAGTTCCTTTACCGCCGGATACAGTTTCCGGTAGGTCTGGTACTTTTCATCGTATTTTTTCACAAGCTCCGGCTCCGGCTCCACCGTACCGACGACACGTACGATCGCGTCCGCTGCAGCCTCTACCGAAGCATATTCACCGCAGCCGACCGCAGCCAGCATCGCGCCGCCGAGGCCCGGGCCCTGTTCCGACTCGATCATGTCTACAGGAAGGTTCAGGACGTTTGCGATAATCCTGCGCCACAGGGGGCTTTTCGCGCCGCCGCCGCAGATCTTGGTACGCTTGAGGTCGATGCCGAGTTCCTTCGCAACTTCCAGCGCGTCGCGGAAGCTGAATGCCACGCCTTCGAGAACAGCCTGCGTCATATCGCGGCGCGTCGTATTCATGGACATGCCGATGAACATGGCGCGGACTTTCGTATCATTGTGCGGGAAGCGCTCGCCCATGAGATAGGGGGTATAGAACACTTCGTTGTCCCCAAGGTGCTCCGCAATTCCTTCCTGCTCCTTATTGTAGTCATCTGTCCCGAGGATTTCCTCATTCCACCACTTGTTGCCGGAAGCAGCCGAGAGCATGCAGGCCATCAGGTGCCAGGTGCCGTCCGCATGGGCAAAACTGTGGATCGCGTGGTTTTCGGGGTTCTTGAATGTCCGGGAGCTGATGAACATCGTTCCGGAAGTGCCCAGAGAAACATTGCACTGATCCGGGCCGACGGTCCCCGTACCGACTGCTGCCGCCGCATTGTCGCCGGCGCCGGCAACCACCTTTACGGTTTCCGGGAGTCCAAGCTCTTCCGCGATTTCCGGCTTCAGGGTTCCGACCACTTCATAGCTCTCGTAAAGCTTCGGAAGCTGATTTTCCGTAATGCCGCAGATCTCCAGCATTTTTTTCGACCAGCATTTGTTTTCAACATTCAGAAGCAGCATCCCGGAAGCATCCGAATACTCCGTGGCAAAGGCCCCGGTCAGCACATAGTTGACATAGTCCTTCGGAAGCATGATCTTCGCGATTCTCCGGAAATTCTCCGGCTCATGGTTCTTCACCCAGAGAATCTTGGGCGCGGTAAATCCGGCAAATGCAATGTTCGCGGTCTCCCTGCCGAGCACATCCTCTCCGATCTCGTGATTGAGCCAGTCGGTTTCTTCCTGCGTCCGGCCGTCGTTCCAGAGGATAACCGGGCGGATCACCCGATCGTCCTCATCGAGAATCACAAGCCCATGCATCTGTCCGCCGGCGCCAATGCCCGCTACTTCGGATCTGTCGATTCCGGAAAGCAGCTCCCGAAGGCCGTCCTTGACCGCCGTAATCCAGTCCTCCGCGTTCTGCTCGGACCAGCCGGTTTTCGGAAAATACAGCGGATATTCGCGGTTGGAAATCTTTTCAATGCTGCCGTCTCCCTTCATCAGGAGGAGTTTGACGGCCGAAGTCCCCAGGTCGATACCGATATAATACATTTTTCACTCCTTAAAAGCGTTCGCTTTCTCCATCACTGTTGTTTTGTAAAGAACAGCACACCGATCGTGCCCGGTCCGCAATGTGTGGATACCGTACAGCCCGCGGAGGTTTCTATCACCTCCTCGAAGGGATGCAGTTCTTTGACAAGACGGACCGCAAACTGCACCACCTCGTCATCCATCGGCGAATGTGTCACAAAAATCCGGCGAAGGTCGATATCCGTCCGGCCTTCAAGCGCACCGCGGACATAGGCTTCCACATATTTTTTCATGGCTCCGCGGTATTTCCGGCCGACGCCCATCTTGCCGTTTGTCACCCGGATCTCCGGATGCAGCTTGAGAAGATTCGCGCCGAATGCGGCAACCGAAGAACACCGCCCGCCCATTTTCAGGTACTCGAGCGTTGTCAGGACAAAGCTGACATCGAGCCGTTCCCGGGCTTCCTCGAGCCGGGCGACGATTTCCGTTGCCTCGAGCCCCTGGTCCGCAAGCTCCCGCGCGAGCAGCACAAGGTGTCCCGCTCCGGAGGACAGGTTCCTGGAATCCACCGGATAAACATTTCCGACTTCGCGTGCTGCGATCATCGAATTCTGGTAGGCCGAAGACATCTCAGAGGAAAGATTGATATGGATCACACTCATCCCCTGATCCGTATACTTCCGGAATACTTCCATGTACTCATCCGGTGAAATTGCCACCGTTTTCGGCAAAGTTCCGGTCCGGTCCGCGTATTCGTACAGATCGGAAACCTGGACGTCCACCCCGTCTGTCCTGAGTTCGTCTCCGAGATAAATCCCGTAACGGATCACCTCAACATCGTATTTTTCATACAGTTCCGGCGTCAGATCGCAGGTGGAATCACAGGTGATTTTTATTTTTGGCATTTGTAATTTTTCCTTCCGTCTCAGACCTGTTCGCGGCTGCATAATTACATCAGCAACTGCCCGCCGCAGCCTTTTTCATGAAACGCCGTTACAGGAAGCGGGCTTTTTTTCCGCTCCCTGTAACTGGATTTTATTCTGTTCCTGCCGGGGTTTCAGATGCTTTTCACATCTCCCGGGCAGCAGATCAGACGCCTTAAGCGAAGGGATTTTCCGTCGGATAACGGACGCCTGCCGGCTGGTTGTAGCCGATCTTGTCCACATCGACGCCGATGTACTTGAATACTTCG
>CACYBV010000036.1 GCA_902772745.1 uncultured Eubacteriales bacterium | reverse complement strand
TTGCGAATATCGACGAAGTGATCGCGGATATCGAACCCGGCGACACGCTGCATCTCGACAACTCCGACTATATCGCGGTTCAGATGTACTACCGCCACCAGGTGCCGGACGATCGGAGCTTCGAAGCCTTCTCACAGTTCAGGGACGAAAACGGGAATCTTGCAATCCCGCAGCGCAGCTTTATCATGGGCTACGGCTTCAACGGAACCGGAACCGTACAGGACGGCAACATCCTGGGGAGGGTCATCATGAACCAGTCACTGATGGACGAATCCACCTGGCCCTGGTGTGCGCACTGGTATAAGAATAAAGTGATCGAGGCGAAAGGCTCCGATCGGGACTACCGTCTCTACTGGAACGAAAACTGCCTGCACGGCGATCTCGCCGGCCTGCAGTCCAGCCGCATTGTCAACTACGTCGGTGCGCTGTACCAGTCGCTTCTCGATCTTTCCGACTGGGTGGAACGGGGCATCGAACCCAGAAAATCCGCCGCGTACGAGTACAGGGACGGCCAGATTTACATCGAGCAGGATCCGGGAAAACGCTTCGGCCTGCAGCCGAAGGTGACGCTTACCGTAAACGGCGGGAAAAAAGCCGTTGTGAAGCCCGGCGAAAAGTTCACGCTGGAAGTCCTCGCGGAGGTCCCGCAGGGCGCCGGAAAAGTGACCGCTTTCGATTTTGCGCTGAAGGACCTGAGGATGGAGGACAGCCATTTTGAGTATAAGGACAATATTCAGGACATCTTCAGCATCCCGGGTGAAGTGATCGACCTCGGTACCGACGAACAGGGCGTTTCCCGCGCGAAAGCCGTCATTACCGCATCCTATGACGATTTGGGCACGCATTTCGCGGCTGTCCGCGTGAAATCCAATGTCGAAGGAAATGCGGATGACGTTTTCACACAGATCCTGAACCTTGACCGCGCCAGGATCGTGGTGGAGTGATATAAGTGACAGCGCTTTCCTTTGTGTTTTCTGAGAAAGTGAAAACGGCCGTAAAAACGATATAAGGCCAAAAAGTAAGAGGAATAACGGATTTCTGATTGCAGGAAAGGCTTTTTTTCGGTAAGATAAATTCATACAACACAAACGGAGGTTTTTATGGCAGCTGATATCAAGAAAATTGTTTCTGGGATGACGCTCGAAGAGAAGGCATCCCTTCTCGGAGGCGATGATTTCTGGCACACGAAAGCCGTGGAGCGGCTCGGAATCCCGCGCTTCATGATGTCCGACGGCCCTCACGGCCTGAGAAAACAGGACGACAAGGCGGATCATCTGGGGATCAACGAATCGATCAAGGCGGTCTGCTTCCCGGCGGCCTGCGCGACCACATCTTCCTTTGACCGGGACCTGATTTACCATATGGGCGACGTGATCGGGAAAGAATGCCAGGCGGAGAACCTGTCGGTTGTCCTTGGTCCGGCGGTCTGCATCAAAAGAAGCCCTCTTTGCGGCCGGAATTTCGAATACATGTCCGAAGACCCGTACCTTGCGGGGGAAATGGCAGCGTCTTTTATTAACGGCGTGCAGAAACACCACATCGGCACCTCGATCAAGCACTACGCAGCCAACAACCAGGAATCGGCCCGCATGAGCGTTTCCGCGGAGGTTTCGGAGCGTGCGCTCCGGGAGATTTACCTGCCGGCTTTCGAAACCGCGGTTAAGAAATCCCAGCCGAAGACGATCATGTGCTCCTACAACAAGATCAACGGCGTCTACAGCGCCGAGAATGAATGGCTGCTCACGAAGGTCCTCCGTGACGACTGGGGATTTGAAGGCTTTGTCGTGACCGACTGGGGCGCGGTCAACGACCGTGTGAAAGGTGTTGCGGCCGGTCTGGATCTCGAGATGCCCGGAAATACCGCGGGAAACGACGCTGCAGTCGTGAAGGCGGTCCGCGAAGGACTTCTTCCCGAATCGAAGGTCGACGAATGCGTTGAAAGGATCCTCCGGGTCTTCTATGATTATGCTGAGAACCGCGAGGAGCAGGTCTTTGACCGTGCGGCGGATCACGAGATCGCGGCCCGGATCGAAGAGGAGTGTGCGGTGCTTCTCGAGAACAGGGGCATTCTTCCGCTGAATCCCGAAAAATCCGTGCTTTACATCGGCGAATACGCGGAGAAGCCGCGCTATCAGGGCGGCGGTTCCTCGCACATCAACAGCTTCCGCGTGGATTCCGCGCTGTCGGAGAGCATAAAAGCCGGCCGAAAAGTGGATTATATCAAAGCATTCCCGATGGATCGGGATGAGCTTATCGAGGAGGACCTTAAGAAAGCCGTCGAGACCGCAGGAAATTACGATGCCGTTGTCGTCTTTGCGGGCCTCCCGGACATCATCGAATCCGAAGGCTACGACCGGAAGGATATGCTCCTTCCCGCATCCCAGATCCGGCTGATCGGTGAACTTCTTCAGGCCGTACCGGAGAAACTCGTCGTCGTCCTCTCGAACGGCGCACCGGTTGAGCTTCCCTTCTCCGGGAAAGTATCCGCGATCCTTGAGATGTACCTCGGCGGCGAGGGCGTCGGACAGGCAACCGACCGGATCCTCTTCGGCGAAGTGAACCCCTCCGGGCATCTCGCGGAAACCTGGCCGCTGAAGCTTTCCGACAACCCGAGCTACCTGAACTTCCCCGGAGATGCGCGGAAGGTGAAATACGCCGAGGACATCTGGGTCGGATACCGCTATTACGACAAGAAGGAAATCCCGGTCCGTTACGCCTTCGGCCACGGCCTTTCCTATACGGCATTTGAGATTTCAAACCTGCGCACCGACAGAGACAGCTTCACGGACGGCGAAACCATAAAGGTTTTTGCGGATGTCAAAAACACGGGCTCCCGCACCGGTAAAGAGGTTGTCCAGCTCTATGTCGCGCCCGAGAACGCTTCTGACCGTCCGGATAAGGAGCTTCGCGGCTTTGCGAAGACTGAGCTTCAGCCCGGCGAGACGAAGACTGTGGAATTCGAAATCGATGCGCGTGCGCTTTCATACTTCGCGGAGGATCTTGGCGACTGGTTTGCGCCGACAGGTGCATATAAACTTCTTGCCGGTGATTCCTCCGACCGGATTTCGGCCTGCTGCAGGGTACAGTTTGCGGCGAAGAAGATGCTTCCCCTGCACCTCGACGTCGATACGACGATGGGTGAGCTGATGACGGATCCGCGGACCGCGCCGGTAATTCAGAAGATGATGGCGTAGCGGGTGAATTCGCATTCGACCGGGGAAGGCATCTCCGGCAACCCGGAAGAAGACGCTGCGATGGCGAACGCAATGATGCAGTACATGCCCTTGAAATCCCTTGTAAGCTTCGGCGTTATGACGGCGGAGCAGGTACAGGGATTCCTTGAGATGCTGAGAGGACTGATGTAATGTAAGTATGAGCCGCCGTTTCAGGGGGCTCAAAATATAAACGGATATGACGGATTCAGAGATGGAAAATTGTACGGAGCCTGTTCTCCGGAGAGGAGGATATCATGAAAAAAGTGCTGCAGATCGAAAAGAAGCGCGAGGTTCTCATCCTCGCGGAAAATATTACTTACAGCCGCGTCGGCGACTGGTATGACATGACCTGGCAGGAGATGAAGCTCGATGTGATCTGCCCGAAAAACCGCATCGGACATGCGCTGCAGCCCTGTATCGTCTGGATCTGCGGCGGCGCCTTTATCACCGAAAGGAAGGATATCTGGGCGCCGGAGATGATGTACTACGCGGAGCGGGGCGTGACCGTGGCACTTGTCGACTACCGCACATCGGATAAGGGATCCTTCCCGGCCGGCCTGATTGATATCAAAACCGCGATCCGGTTTCTGAAAGCCCATGCGGCGGATTTCTGCATTGATCCCGCCCGTATATTCACGATGGGCGAATCCGCCGGCGGTACGCTTTCAACGCTGGCGGGCGTGACGGCCGGCGAAGCGGAATTCGACTGCGGCGAGTGGATGGACTGGTCCAGCGCGCCGGCCGGAGCGGTGGATATTTACGGGCTTTCGGATCTGTCTTTGCTGCGCGGAGCTTCAACGAATACGGACGCGGTGCCGGCCTGGCAGTTCACGGCCTTCCTCGGCGCCGATCCTGAGAAGGCAATGGAAAAGGCAAGTGCGGTGAATTATGTGAATGAACACACCTGCCCCTTTTTGATCCTGCACGGGGACAGCGACGATACGGTTCCGGTTTCCCAGAGCAGCAAGCTTTATGAAAAACTGGTTTCCTGCGGCGTTCCGGCGGATTTTTATGTGATCGCCGGCGCCAACCACGGCGACGAGCTGATCTATCAGGATGAAGTGAAGGAAAAGGTTCTGGCATTTGTAACCGGGGCCCGCTCTTCCGAAGAATAGAAGCGGTCAGGATTTCCCGTACAGCCGGTACATATTGTTGTAAAAACCGATCAGATCCTCGCGAAGTTCTTTCGCGAGGATTTCTTTTTTGGGCGTACAGCCGTTCTTTACCCAGAAAACCCATACGCCGATGAGTCCGCTGACAAGAAAGCGGTAGTGGAGAGCGCTGTTTTCTGCCGGACGGAAATTGGAGGGCCCTTCGTGCGCCAGTTCATACAGACGGTAGGTTGATTCTGTCATCCGGTCCCGGAGATCAGTCGGGGTCTTTCCGAAAAGGAGCAGCCGGTAAAGATCTTTATTCTTTTCAGTTGCCGCCGATACTTCCAGAAGATAATCGTAGATGACGGTTTCGAAATTTTCCTCCAGGTTAACATGCGCGATAATATCGAAAAAGATTTTTTCGTGCGCTTCCCTGACGATGCTGTCGAGCAGCTGATACAGATCTTCATAATGACGATAAAAGGTCGAGCGGTTAATTCCGCATTTTACACACAGTTCCGCGACGGAAATCTTCTCGATCGGTCTGTTTTTCAGCATCCCGATAAAGTTCTCCCGGATCAGGCGGTCTGCGTATTCTTCCCTGCTGCTGACTTTTTTTTCTGCCGGTTTTTCGAAAAGATCGGTGAGTTTCATCCAGGTCCTCCTACGATTTTTTCTAAACTGCAACAGTTCCGTGTCATCTGCTGCTCGTTTTTTCTGTGTATAAAGTATATAATAAAATCGACTGAAATGCAACAGGTGTTGCATGTTATTATAAGGGGAGGAGCTTAAAAGTATGGAGTTTTTAAAAGGCAGTATTTTTGACCGGGATTTGTCTACGTCTTCTACTGCGTGATTCTCGGGCTTCGTGAGCTGTTCTACATGGACGTCATCCGGATCAATGAGGTGTATGACAACAACTACACCTACCTGATTATGACGACCGTAACGACGATTGCCGGCATGGCGGCCGGCTTTTTCATCAATCATATGACGGAAAAAACCGTCTGCCGCGCTGGACGATTTCGTCCCTATGTCATGATCGGCGTATGGATCATGGCAGCCGCGGGATTCTTTTTATTCTGGTCGCCGTTCAAGGCCGGAACGACCGCATTTTTAGTCTGGCTACCTGTGTCGCAATCGGCATGATTTTCTACGACTTCCTGCAGGGCGGAAATGCGCGGGTCAATATGATCACCTATATTCTCGGCGGCAATGACGAAAACAACATGCAGTTCACCTGTCTTCCGGCCCCGTGAAAAAGCCACTCGTGGAGCAGCTGCATTATATTGCAGAACAGTACGACGGCCATTTCTTCTTTGAACAGGAGCATTCGACGGGCTGGGGGATTTGCACCGAACGGGATATGATCCGTCAGCCCGGCGAGGAGCCGAAAGAAG
>CACYBV010000035.1 GCA_902772745.1 uncultured Eubacteriales bacterium | reverse complement strand
TCTTGAGGTGCTTCGTTTTATCTATAACGAGGAGCTCCCCTGCGAACTCTCCTTTATTACGAGTTTTGAGAGTTTTGAATTCGCCCGGGAAGCCATCAAGTACGGCGCATCCCGGTATCTCACGAAACCGCTGGATTTTCAGGAGGTGCATGAAACGCTTTCGAACATGATCCGCTCCGTCAGGCGCCGCAGGAAAGAAAGCGGGATCGGCGAGGAAGATCTGGTCCTCAACGGAATCTTCCGTCAGATCCGCGACGGGTATTTCGGGACAAACCGGAACCAGATCGCGGCTTTTCTGCAGCGGAACAATGTCAAATTCACCCCGGACAGCCGTTTCCATGTCATCTATATCCTGTTCGATACCGATACGGCCGTCTCGGAGGGCTGGGAACGTGGCGTGCTGAACTTCAGTGTTTCCAGGGTCCTCGAGGAAAAGCTGACCGGGCATATCGGGAATGCCTATACGATTTCCGAACGCCAGGGACGCTTTGAAAAGCTGACCTGTCTGATCAATGCGGAGAAGGAGAGCACCGGCGAACTGTTCCAGATCTGTCAGGACGCGGTCGCGGTCTGCCGGGAATTTTTCAATGTTTCACCTGTCATGATGCTGGACGATGGGGTCCTTCTGCAGGATCTGTTCAAGAGCAGCCAGGAAGCGGAACAGCTGCTTTACAGGATGCGGATGCACCCGGGATTTGTGTTCCTCGCGTCCGATCATTCGGAGCAGAACGAAGAAGCGCCGCTGATCAATGAAGAGCAGCTGATCCGGGCGCTGCACTCGAAGGACCGGAGCGGCTTTGTCCGTATCGTTTCGGACTATGCGGACCGGATCGCTTTTGAGAAAAAGCACGGAGACCGGATGATCCGGGATGCACATCTTCGTATCAATGAAGTGTGCCGCGGATTCCTTGTGGACAACGGAATGTCCGGAATCTCTTTTGCGGAAGCGCCGGGGGTAGACGAAGCCAGCCGGAATGCCGAATACTCGACGCACGACCTTGTGCACCTTGCAGAAGTCTGCTATGATGCGGTCGTTCTGCTTTCCGAACGCAGCGCCGGATCTACGGACGCGGTTTATATCGTCAAGGACTATATCCGCCATCACTACCGCGAGGATATCAACCGCGATGATGTGGCGAACATCGCCTATGTGACGCCGAATTACCTCTCGAAACTGTTTACGCAGAAAATCGGCATGAACATGCGGGAGTACATCAACCTGCTTCGGGTGAACGAGGCGAAGCGGCTCCTTCTGACTACCGACGACAATATCAGTGATATCGCATCCAACCTCGGCTACAACAATATTTCCTATTTTTCGACGGTGTTCCGGAAGATCTGCGGCATGAGTCCGGCGGAATGGAGATCAGGCAATGGGAAAACGGATTGAACGGATGCGCGGGCAGTTTCGCAGGGACCGGGAGACTCTGAAAGGCCTCCGGGGGAAAAAGAAACTGCAGTTCGTATGGGATTATTATAAACTGCCGATGATTGTGCTCGCGTTTGCGCTCATGATGGTCGTCCTTTCTGTCCTGGTCCGCTCCCCGAGGAAGAACACGGCTGTATATGTCGTCTGGCTGAATGCGGTGACTCCGGAGGAAAATACATATTTCGATGACCTCCTGCATGAGGCGGCTCCGGAGCTCTCGAAAAAATCTGTGGACCTCAATACTTCCTACTCGCTCGGCGGCGAGGGGAATGAAGGCTCTGACGCCCAGACCATGCAGGTTCTGGCAGCTTTGTTCGGGGTCGGGGATCTCGACATTTATATCGCCGACAGCACGTATTTTGAGATGTATGAAAGGCGGGATGCCTTTTCGGATCTCACGGAGCTGCTTCCGGAAGAAATAATTGAGAAGGCAGGCGGACGTATCCGTTATCATGTCCGAAAAAACGGACAGAGAATCGCCTCCGCCTACCGGATCGGTCCGGACTCAGGGGCGGCAGAAGCCGGATACCTGAGACCGGGCACCGAAGCCTATGTCGGCGTACTTGATAATGCACAGAACAGGGAAACTGCGGCAAAACTGCTTTCTCAGATGATCCGTTCCGACCTGGAATAGGGAAGGTTTTTTGCCGGATTTCAGCGGGAAGGGACTCTGCTTTGTACTTTTTTTGAAGTCCGCAGTGGATTTTTTAAACCCTCTCCCGGAATCCGCGCTTTTTTGGAAAAGACCGCTACGAAAGGAAATGATTTTGGCGCTGAAATGTTGATAATATAAGTACTACAGCGGATAAAGGACAATTCCGCAAATTTTAAGGAGGAAACTGAATTATGATGAAGAAAGTTCTTGCACTTCTTCTCGCCGCGGTTCTGGTGTTCAGCCTTGCTGCCTGTACAAAAGCAGGCGGGGAAGAATCCAAGGCTCCGGACACTCAGGCTGCTGATACGCAGAAGGAAGAAAACAAGACGGAAGCTCCGGCCACTGAAAAGGCTGATGAAAAGACCGAAGCACCGGCAACCGATGCTCCTGCAACGGAAGCACCGGCAACCGAGCAGGCTCCCGCAGGCGCGGATGAGGCTTACTACTGCGAACTGATTCTCCCCGTTATGCAGCCGATCCCGGCTCAGGAAGAGATTCAGAAGGTTGAAGACGCGATCAACGCGCACATCCTGAATGACCTCGGCGTAACCGATGTCAAGATGCACCTGACCTTCGCGTCCCTCTCGGACTACCAGACCAACATGTCCATGGACCTCGCCGCAGGCGCTGTTCATGACTTCATCCTGGCATTCCCCTTCAACACCTGGCAGGCAAACGGCTACATGACCAACCTGGATCCGTATCTGGACAACGAGCTTGCAGGCGCGATGGGCGTTCTTCCCAAGGACTGGGATCTGTGCGGCAAGGTGGACGGCAGCATCTACGCTATCCCCTGCTACAAGGGACTTTCCCTTTCCTGGAAATGGTTCTATGACCATGCTTATGTAGACGGCGTCATCGATCCGTCCACCGTTACCGACCTGGATTCTCTCGAGGAAGCGCTGACAACTCTGAAGGAAAAATATCCGGATGAGCACTTCATCGTTTTCCCGAACCAGCTCGTATCTCTTGAAAACTTTGCCGATCATACTTCTCAGATCGGCACCTACACCGCAACTGTCGGCGACGACACGACCGTTGTCAACTATTACGCAACCGACGCTTACAAGCGCGGCGTTGAGCGTGCTTACAAGTGGGTCCAGAACGGCTGGTGCGATCCGGAAGGATCCAACAACACCCTCGGCCACGACGCACTCGTTCTTTCCGGCTCTGCAAAGGGCGTTATCATGGGCCATGCGTACTCGATCGAGACCTGTGATGCGATGTTCGACGACAACTCCAAGGCGCATACCGAGAACGGCATCGACTTCGGCTGCGTACAGATCGGCATCTCCGATATGGCTACTAACGGCCTTGTTTACGGCGTAGCCTACACCTCTCCGAACCCGGCAGCGGCTGCGAAGCTGATGAACATCATCTGGACCGATGAGTTCGTTGCTTCCGCTCTGATCTATGGCCTTGAAGGCGAGTCCTATGTCTGGAACGAAGATCATACCTCCATCGAATGGCC
>CACYBV010000034.1 GCA_902772745.1 uncultured Eubacteriales bacterium | reverse complement strand
ATCCGATATGTTTTCTCCGGAAGAGCATCATACACCTTATGATAAATGAATTCCGTCACTTTGTACGCTTCGTCTTTGCTGACTGCTGTCCCCTCCACATTCATCAACAGAATTTCATAATGAACACCGTACAGAAAAGTAAATACCCCTGTATGAAAAGCGCCTGCATGTTCATAAAAGCGGATCCTGTCTTCCCGTATTCTTTTTTCCCTTTGGTCAAGGTCGTCCAGGATCCGTTCCGATTCGATCAGAATATAGCGGAAAGACATCTGCGCAGGTGAAAGCCTCGCAAGAAATTCAGTGCCGATTCCCGACCCTCTTTTGCCTGGCACGACCGCAAAATAATCCAGAAGCGCAATCGTGCCCCCTTTCGCCTCAGCCGTCGCAAAAAAAGCATATGCCGCCAGTTTTTCTCCAAGAAAAGCGCCATATACATCATAACGCTCCTCTGCCATGAATCTGCTGATCACAGAAAAAGGTTTGACTTCCTCCGGCGGAAAGTCTTCTACAAGATGCTTCTGATAAATGCTCCTTGCTTCAGCTTCTGTCAGTTTCTTTATCGTAAGCTCTTTACACACGTTCATCGGCGTCTCCGAAAATCATTTTCAAGCTTGTACATATTTTTATTATATCATATACTATCAAATGATGCTTCGGATTATTTCTTTTTCGGAAATCCGTAATTCTTTCGACCCGGGGGAAACTCATGCAGGAGCTGCGATTTGCCATTAAAAATACGATACCCATATTCTTCACTTATCTTTTTATCGGCATTGCCTTTGGGATTCTGATGAGTGACGCCGGATTCGGCGTTATTCTTACCACCGCATCTTCATTGTTTATTTATGCAGGCTCCATGCAGATCGCCATGGTTCCCATGATGACGTCCGGCGCATCTCTCCTCACGCTTGCTTTGCTGACTTTTTTCATCAATGCCCGGCACATTTTCTACGGAATCGGTTTTGTAGATAAATTCCGCAGGATGGGTTGGCGCTGCCCGTATATGATCATGACGCTGACGGATGAAACTTATTCCATCTTATGCTCGGTTCAGTATGAGCCCGGTTTGGACGAAGAGAAAGCCGCATTTTATATTTCCATGCTCAATCATTCTTACTGGGTATTCGGAAGCTTCCTCGGCGCCTGTACCGGACATTATCTGGATTTTAACATGAGAGGGATCGATTTTTCCGCGACGGCATTCTTCCTTGTCGTCGTAGTCAATCAATGGCGTCAGTACCGCACAAAGCTTCCGTTCCTGACAGCAGCTGTATGCGCACTGGGTTTTTACCTGCTGCTCGGCAAAGATTACTTTCTGATCCCTTCGCTGGTGTCCTGCTTTGCCGCGCTGATCCTGCTTCGCGGCCCGGTCGAAAGAAAGGAGGGGTTCCGGAATGAGTGATGCTTTCTATCCTGTTGCCGTAATCGGCGTCATCGCCATCGTCACCTGGGGGCTCAGAGCATTTCCTTTTCTGCTGTTCGGTCAAAGGCCTCTGCCGAAGATCATGGAATATCTCGGAAAAGCGCTCCCGCCCGCCATCATGACGATTCTTGTCATCTATTGTCTCCGCGGCACTGATTTTTCGAGTTTTCCCTTTGGGATTCCGGAAATCTGCGCCTGCGCGCTGGTCGTGATCCTGCAGACGGTCAGGAAGAATATGTACTTGTCGATCATAGCGGGAACGGTCTGTTACATGGTCCTGATCCGGATCATATGAAAAGGAACGGCATTACGCCGTTCCTTTTCTTTTTCCTTACCACAACACTTTTTCCGCGCTTTCCAGATCCGCGAACGGTCCCGGAAGGGTACTGAGTCCCCTGTGCCCGCTAAAATAATCCAGATCCAGACGAAGATCCGTACCATCCGGATTCTCAAATCTCTGTTCCGGCTCGAAAGCCTTGCCGAGAGTCTCGCTTGTGATGACGTTGGTCCTGAAATCCTTCAGATAAGTCCAGAGGTCCGTTTTCAGCCGGATCAGGTCTCCTGTTTCGTTCAGG
Organism: uncultured Eubacteriales bacterium; assembly: GCA_902772745.1. GTDB lineage: Bacteria > Bacillota > Clostridia > Lachnospirales > Lachnospiraceae > UBA1267. The sequence goes on along the minus strand of CACYBV010000034.1, from coordinate 84 downwards.
AAACTGACCTTGCCGGCGTCTTTTGTCTTCTCCAGTTCAACGTTAACGGTGTGATCTTCGTCCCTGAACGGATGCTTCTCATGT
>CACYBV010000033.1 GCA_902772745.1 uncultured Eubacteriales bacterium | reverse complement strand
TGGAGCGGAAATACGGAAAATTCGCCATTCCGAGCCTGATGAACATCATCATTTTCGGCATGGTCATCGTCTACGCCTTCGACCTGTTCATCAATCCGAATTATACGTTCAATCTCAGTTCCGTCCTCTATTTTGACCGGGATCTGATCCTGCAGGGGCAGGTCTGGCGCCTTCTGAGCTTTATGATGATTCCTACCTCAAAGCAGATTATCTGGGCGCTTCTTACCTGCTTTATTTACTTTTCGATTTCCCGTTCCCTTGAACAGATCATCGGCCGGTTCAGGGTTAATTTCTTCCTGATTCTGGGGTATCTGCTTCTCGTATTTGTCGGTTTCCTGTACTGGCTGATTTTCCGTGGAACAGTGTCGTCGCTGTTTGTTGCATACCTGAATCCGCACTATCTCTACGCGATGTTCTTTGTGCTGTTTGCACTGATCTTTCCGGACGCCCGCTTCCTTTTCATGTTTATCATCCCGATCCGCGGAAAATGGATGGTATTCATAACGCTCGGCCTCTATGTACTGGACGTGATATCGGCCTTCAGGAGCGGCTTCTCCAGCTATGCCTGGATTCTCGTGCTCATGATTGCAGCCGCGCTTCTTACGGTCTTCATTTTCCTCCTTCTTTCCGGCTATCGTTTCGGAAAGAAAAACAGCCACACGAAAAGCCGTGTTGTCAATATGGGGGCTTATCAGAGAAGCCGGCAGAACGCAAACAGCCAGCAGGAGCCCCAGAAGAACTACCGCCATAAATGCGCGCTCTGCGGGCGGACGGACAAGACGAATCCGGAACTTGATTTCCGCTACTGTTCGAAGTGCCAGGGTGCCTGGGAATACTGCTCCGATCATCTGTACACGCATATCCATGTCGGCTCCGGCCAGCCCGGAAGCGCGGACCAGCGATAAGTCATGAAAACCGTTCTTGTAATCGGCGGCGGCGCATCCGGGATGGCCGCTGCCGCTTTCGCGAAAAATGAAAACACCCGGGTGATTCTTCTTGAAAAAAACGAAAAAACGGGAAAAAAGCTTTATATCACGGGGAAAGGCCGGTGCAACCTCACGAACGCCTCGGATATTGAGACGATCCTTGGTAATGTGGTCACAAATCCGCGCTTTCTGTACAGCGCCCTTTACGGCTTCAGCAATGAAGACATGATGCGGCTCATGGAGGAAAACGGCTGCCCTTTGAAAACCGAGCGCGGCAACCGGGTTTTTCCGCTGTCCGACCATTCTTCAGATGTGATCCGCGCCTGGAACCGGATCCTTCAGGAACGGGGGGTCGAAGTACGGCTCCGGACGGAAGTTTCCGGTCTTGTGATCCGGGATAAAACGGCCTGCGGCGTACGGATTTCCCCGGGGAAGGAAATCCTTTCTGACGCGGTGATTGTCTGCACCGGCGGCCTTTCTTATCCCGTGACCGGCTCCACAGGAGACGGATACCGGTTCGCTGAGGAATCCGGACACCGGGTTGTGGATTCAATCCCTTCCCTGGTGCCTTTTGACTGCGAAGAAGCCTTTGTTTCGGATCTTTCGGGCCTGAGCCTGAAAAACGTCCGGCTTACTGTCAGGAACCGTTCACATACGATTTTCAGTGATTTCGGAGAAATGCTCTTTACTCATACAGGGATCAGCGGGCCGCTGGTGCTGTCTGCTTCCGCAGTCTGCGGAAGGATTCTTCGGAAAGAAGGCCGGCTGTCCGCGGAAATAGACCTGAAGCCTGCGCTGCGGGAAGAAGAGCTCGACCGCAGGATTGTCCGGGACTTTTCCGAAGAACAGAATAAGGATTTCAGGAATTCCCTGTCGAAGCTGCTTCCGGGGAAGCTGCAGGCGCCGGTTGCCGCATGCTCCGGGATTTCTCCGGACAAAAAGGTTCATGATATCACGAGGGAGGAGCGTATCGCGCTGGTGAAGCTTCTGAAGGCTTTTCCTCTGACAATCATGAGAACCCGGGGCTTTTCGGAAGCCGTGATCACGAAGGGAGGGATATCCGTAAAAGATGTCGATCCTTCGACGATGGAAAGCCGGATCATAAAGAATCTGTATTTTGCCGGAGAAGTGCTGGATCTTGATGCACTGACCGGAGGCTATAACCTGCAGATCGCCTGGTCGACGGGCGTACTCGCGGGAAGATCCGCTTCAGCGGTGTGATGGCAGGAAAAACCGATTGATAATCGGGAAGAGAGGAGAGAAAAATGGGTTTTAACGTAGCGATTGACGGACCGGCCGGCGCCGGGAAAAGTACGGTAGCAAAGGCGGCGGCGAAAGCGGCCGGCCTGATTTATGTCGATACCGGCGCGATGTACCGCGCGATCGGTCTGTACCTTCTTAGAAAAGGTACGGATCTTCATGACGAAAAGGCTGTGGAAGAGAAGCTTCCCGGCATTGATGTCAGTATCGCCTATGAAGACGGAGTGCAGAAAGTGCTCCTAAACGGTGAGGATGTGTCTTCCGTGATTCGTACACAGGAAGTAGGCGCAGCTGCTTCCGTAACCAGCGCCTACGGCGCGGTCCGTGCGAAACTTTTAGACCTTCAGCGGGATCTTGCCAAAAAGCAGGATGTCGTGATGGACGGACGCGATATCGGTACGAATATTCTCCCGGACGCACAGCTGAAAATCTACCTGAGCGCATCGGTTGCAGTACGCGCAAAACGCCGGTATGATGAGCTCGTCGAAAAGGGTGAGGAAGCAGTGCTTTCGGAGGTTGAAAAGGAGATCGAAGAGCGGGACTACAGGGATATGCACCGCGAGATCGCGCCGCTCAAAAAGGCAGAGGATGCCGTGTTCGTAGATACTTCGGACCTTACGATAGATCAGGCGGTCAAGGCGGTGCTGGTGCTGATTTTCGAACGCAAAGTAGAGTCTGAAGGAAAGGACAGCTGAATGGAAGTCATTACGGCAAAAAGCGCCGGATTCTGCTTCGGCGTCGAACGCGCCGTGCAGGAGGCGCTGACTGCCGCAAAGTCCGGCACGGAAGTCTTTACGCTCGGACCGATCGTGCACAATGAAACCGTAATCGGGATGCTTGCTTCTCACGGCGTGCATGAAATTTCCGAAGAGGAAATTGACGGACTTCCCGAAAGGAGCACCGTGCTGATCCGCGCGCACGGAATCCCTAAGGAGCTGGAGCAAAAACTTCGCATGAAAGCGCTTCGGATCATCGACGCCACCTGCCCATTTGTCAAAAAAATACACAGGATTGCGGAAAAATATTCATCCGAAGGATACCGGATCGTAATCGCAGGAAATGCGGAACATCCGGAGGTTGTGGGTATAAAAAGCTATGCGGGAACGG
>CACYBV010000032.1 GCA_902772745.1 uncultured Eubacteriales bacterium | reverse complement strand
CCGGCCTTCAGTGTCTTCCACTCGGGGCTGCGGTTGTCGGAATGATCCTTTCTTCCCCTTTTTTGTTCACCGGATTCTCAGATTCCGTACTGTCCTTCCCGCCATTTACTCTTCGGCTATTTCAATCTGGATGTTTCCGGTATCCGTAGTGATCTTACATTTTCCGCCCTCCGTGGTCTCAGGCACATCGATCCGACCGGTATCGCTGCGCACGATAAAGATCTTGGGGGACAGGAGGGAACCTTTTACCTTTCCGGTGTCGGTCTCAACCGTCAGCTCGCCGGCGTCGCACCGGTCAAAGCTTATGTCACCGGTGCTGCGATCGATGGAAATTGTGTCCGTGGCAATAACATTTTTAAGAGAGAGGTCGCCGGTGCTGCCGGTGGAACTGAGTTTTTCGCATGACACATCCGTAAAATCCGCTTTCCCGGTGCTCACGGATAATCCGACCGTTCCGTCACAGGTGATTGACTGGAGTTCCACACGGCCGGTGGAAACGGAGAGATCGAGTTCTCCTGCGGACAAATCCGCAAGCGAAATATCGCCCGTACTGGTATGGATGCTGAGAAGTCCTTCTGAAGAAGCACGGCAGTCCACATCCCCGGTGCTGACGGTGAGCTTGATGCTGCCGAAAGCAAAATCCTTCGGAACCGTGATTTCTCCGGTGCTTTCCTCGATGAAAAGGGACTCGTATTCAGTTTCCGGAAGGTATACCGTGATCGTCGGCGAACCGATATTGAAAAGTGCTATATAGTCATACCACGCTCTCGTATCATTAATGCTGATGGCAAGCGTTCCGTCCTGAACCTTGACGACATGTTTTGCTTTCTCATTCTCATAACAGACTACGCTGCATTTTCCGTCAGCTGACGGGCAGAATATGATGTCTTCCGTTTCGGAACGGATGGAAATAGCCCGGACGTCCTCGCTTACTTCATAGGTGTTCGTTTCCATTTTCCCGCTGCCGAGTTTGCTGAAGTCCCAGCCGTTTGCCGTCATGACGATGCAGAAAGCCGCGGCTCCGATAACAATAAGACTGACTGCTGTGATCAGCAGAATTTTTACGGCTTTTTTCATTTCATTTTCTCCTTCCCCTGAATCAAAGATTTTATCCATAAAACGGTTTTCTTCACCAGCGTTGCCGCGCCTTTTCCGGCCGCTCTGCAGCCGAAGAACAGGATGATCGCAAGACCTGCGAGGACGACGGCGGCACAGATCATTGTGATGCCCTGCAGTGCTTCTCCCCGGCAGATTGAAAAGATTCCCATGCCCACACCGCCGACTGCACCTGCGATAAACGAGACCTCAACGGCCCAAAGTGCAATAACAAGGGCCCATATTACAATAAAAACGGCAAGCAGTACAAAAAAGGCAGTCACAAGAAGCGGAAGCCAGATCGGGAATCCCACGGCAAGAAATACAATTTCCCGGGTTCTTAAGCGGCGCGCCGCCTTTTCTTTGGCCCGGGCAGGTTCGCCGGTCCGAAGCACTTTCCTGTCTGTTCTGCGGACTCCTGCGCCTTCCTCTGCGGAAACGGCGTCATCCTTCAACGGCCTGTTCTTTCTCTTATGACAGACGAAGAAAAAGATCGCCCATGCAAGGAGAATCAGCGGAATGGATACGGACGACGCGACCACAAAAAAGCGGAGAGACTTCACATGCAGTCCGATCGTCAGCATCATGAGTACATACAGCGCGGTATCCGCGGCCATAACCGTAATTCCCTTCCGGTTCTCAGGAAACCCGGAAAACGCCTTGCTTTTTACAGCAAAGGGCAGGAAGATCAGCGACAGTCCGAACAGCACCGCTGTACCTGCAAGAAAGAACCATCTTCCGCCGCTGTACAGGCAGCAGACGCCAAGCAGCAAGAGAATGGATGCGGTAAAGCTTCCAAGCGTCCACAGGCCTTTGTTCTCCGGCGCCATCAGCGGCACAATCGAAACGGAACCCGCGACCAGAAGAGCTGAAAGCACGATAAAAAACCAGGTAAGTCCGGCTCCGGAAGCCAGATTTACAATCAGGCAGACCAGAATCGGTATCATAAAAATGCCCGCAATGACGCTTCCGGCGACTGCTGAGTTCTGTCGGAAGAATCTGCGCTGGTCGGCGATCACTTCCTCCTTTTCTGCCGTAATTGCGTTTTCAGTTTCGTCGTTTTTGAGGCGGCTGAGCATTTTCCGGCAGTCGGGGCATTCCTGGAGGTGCTCCTCAACCATCTGCCGGCTGGAAACACTTGCCACATCATCGATATACAAAGGAAGCAGGTCCCGGATAATATCACAGTTGTATTTCATATGTTATCCATCCTTTCCTGAATTTTCAGTCTGGCGCGATGATAGGTTACGCGTGCCCAGTTCTCTGTTTTTCCGAAGATGGTACCGATCTGCCGGAAGGACAGTTCACCGAAGCAGCGAAGTTCGAAAACCTCTTTGTACGGCTCATCGAGAGAATGCAGAATCATATGGATCCTGAAAGAATCGTCTTTGTCCGCGGCGTGTTCGTCAAGACCGGTCTTCGTGTCAGGAATTTCTTCCGGAATCACGGCGTCCGTCTCACGGCTGCGCTTGCGCATTTCATCATAGAACAGATTCTTTGCTATGGCGCAGAGCCAGGTAAATTCGTCGCTGTCGCCGCGAAATGTTTTTCTCGAGGTGATTGCCCTGAAAAAGCTTTCCTGCGTGATCTCTTCCGCCAGGTCTTTATTCCCGGCCAGAGTTACCGCATAAGAATAGACACGCATGTAGTATGTCTCATAGAGCCTTTGTGAGGTTTCCGCGTCCGTAATCATCGCCTCCTTTCTGTGTTTTCGCAGGTTAGACGGAGAAGCAGGGATTTCGTTACAGAAATTTTTGAAAATTTTTTATTTTTTTCCGCAGCCATAAAAAACATCTGATAAACATCACGAATTGTACCCTAATGTTTATCAGATGTCAATCTTATGAGAATTCAGAAGCTGCTGTGCCTGTTTATTCCTTCATGAGTTTATGAAAACCGGCATCCGGCTCGCCCCTGCCTGTCAACAGAAATCCCGTTTTTTATTTTTCTGTTTTTTTCTTTTTCTTGTCTTTTTTCTTCTTTTCCGCAGTCTCGAGATAATCCGCCGGAAGCTCCTTCAGCAGTTCTTCCCTGTACTTTGCAAAAGTCGAGAGCCGGTCTTCCGTCACTTCCGGATACTGAGGATCCATGTCCCGAAGCGTCGCAAGGATAATTTCGGACACGACATGGCGCATATACCACTTATGGTCCGCCGGGACGACATACCACGGACAGTGGTCCGTTGATGTGGCATTGATCGCGCTCTCAAACGCTTCCTGATAGGCGTCCCAGTAGGCGCGCTCCTCATAATCGCTCCCGCTGAATTTCCAGTTTTTCTCCGGCTCCTCGATCCGTGAAAGGAAGCGCTTTGCCTGTTCGTCCTTCGATACGTTCAGGAAGATCTTGACGGTGCGGACATTATTCCGATAAAGGTACTCTTCGAAATTCCGAATGTCCTCATAACGGTTTTTAATGACCTTGTCGAGATTGATGCGCCGCGCATTCGCCTGGGAACGGTACAGCTCCTTGACTTTTCCGATGAGGACGTCTTCATACTGGGAGCGGTTGAAGATCGCGATCTCGCCCTTCGCAGGAACCATCTTCGCGATGCGCCACAGGAAGTCATGGGCCAGTTCGTCGGAGCTCGGTGCTTTGAAAGCGGCTTCATGCACGCCGTGCGGGGAGAGGCAGGACAGTACGGCACGAATCGTTCCGTCTTTTCCCGCCGCATCCATCGCCTGGAAAAGGAAGATGACGCCTTCCTTCTTCTCGGCATACAGCTTTTCCTGCAGTTCGTCGATCAGTTTGTTGTTCTCCGCCATCTTCGCTTCCGCGTCTTTGCGGTCGGCTGAGAGGCTGGTTTCATCTGTGGAGCATTTGGAGATCTTAAACTCATGAGACCCGTCATAACAGTATTTTTTGAATGACATGTGTAATTCCTCCTGGCATTCTCTTCCTGACCGGTTTTCCGTCCGCTGCCTGTTACTCTGCTTTCTTTTCGGAAATCGCCTTCGAGCGGATCTCTTCCTGCAGCGCCGCAAGGAAATCCGGAAGGCTCTTCTGGCCTTCGTCGCCGTTCACGCGGGAACGGACGGATACGAGACCGGCTTCCGCTTCTTTCTGGCCGACGACCAGCATGTAGGGGACCTTCTGAAGCTGCGCTTCGCGGATCTTGTAGCCGATCTTCTCGGAGCGGAGGTCCGATTCAACGCGGATGCCGGCGACATCCAGGGCTTCTTCAACCTGCTTCGCGTAAGCTTCGAATTTGTCGGAGATCGGGAGAACCTTCACCTGCACCGGAGCGAGCCAGGTCGGGAATGCGCCTGCGAAATGCTCCGTCAAAATGCCGATGAAACGCTCGATCGATCCGAACACGACGCGGTGAATCATGATCGGGCGGTGTTTTTTTCCGTCCTCGCCCATGTATTCCAGTTCAAACCGCTGCGGCAGCTGGAAGTCCAGCTGGATCGTCGCGCACTGCCATTCGCGGCCGAGGCAGTCCACCAGATGGAAGTCAATCTTCGGGCCGTAGAACGCGCCGTCTCCTTCATT
>CACYBV010000031.1 GCA_902772745.1 uncultured Eubacteriales bacterium | reverse complement strand
GAAGGAGTGCGGTCCTTATCAAGGGCCCTGCTCACGGTTTATCCGGGGGATCCGGAAGCGTATTTCGGCTTTTTTGAGAGTGAAAACGATCCGGAAGCCGCGCGGATTCTTTTTGCGGCGCTCGCGGAAAAAGCAAAAAGCCTCGGGGTCCGGTCGCTCGTCGGACCGGTTAACGCGTCCTTCTGGATCGGTTACCGGCTGAAAACAGATCATTTTTCCGATCCGGCTTTCACCGGAGAGCCTTATAATCTGTCTTATTATGAGAAGCTGCTTCTGGAAAACGGCTTTACGGTCTCCGACCGCTATATCTCGGACATTTACATTCCGATTCCGAAGGACTATCAGAACAGGCGTCTCGAGCGGCGGGAGCAGCAGTTTTCCGGGCGCGGAGTCACGATCCGGGACCTGGATCCGGCGCATTTTGACGAGACGATCGGGGAAGTATGGCGGCTTCTTACGGTGCTCTATGCGGATTTTCCGGTCTTCCGGCCGCTTGAACGGGAGCGCTTTATTACGATGTTCTCCGATTACCGGCGGATTGTACGCCCGGAAATGGTAAAGCTTGCCTATGCCGACGGAAAAATGGCGGGATTTTTCATCTGTGTCCCGGACTACGGGAACCTTGTTTACCGGAGAATGACGCCCCTGAATATCCTGAGGCTGCTTTCAGTGAAAAAGCACCCGAAACGCTATGCGCTTCTGTATCTCGGCTGTGATCCAAAATATCTGGGGCTCGGCGCGCTTCTGACTTACCGCGTGATTCAGGAGCTTCGGAAAAACGGCGCAGAGCCTGTAGGTGCGCTGATCCATGAAGGAAAAGTGACCCGAAATTATGCGCGGGACCTCCTCCGGGGGACGCACGGATATGCGCTTTACCGGAGGATGCTGTGATGCGAAGCGGCAGGAAAAGCGTGTCCGGCGGTCAATACTTCCCCGGATCCAGTACAAAAGACTTGAATTCCCCGCCCCGGGAAGGTAAGATAGAAGCATAAAGGAGCCTGCAGATGGACGCAAAATACAAACCGCTGTTTACACCGTGGAAAGTCGGAAGTGTTGAGATCAAAAACCGCATCGTCATGCTTCCGATGGAAGGCACGAACATGATACAGTGGGAGGCGAAAACCGGCTTTGTCAAAGGTATCGACGCTTTCTACCGGGACCGGAAGGACCAGAACATCGGTCTTTTCATTCCCGGACTGATTCCGCTTCTCTCTATTGTCGGAAAACGGTGGGTGTACAAACATCCTGAAGTCTTCGAACCGGTGAAGCCGATCATCCGCGAAATCCATGAAAGCGGCGCGAAAATCTTTTTCCAGATCAGTGCCGGCTCCGGACGCTCAATGCTTCTTCCGCCGCTTCTGAAGCCTTTTGTCCAGAATAAATTTCTGAAAGCCGTGTCATCCCCCCTTCTGATGACGAAGTGGTGGTGGTCTGCACCGGATCCCGGTGAACCGAATGTCTGGGCGCCCCGGGTTAAAATGGACCATTTCACAGACGATATGATCCGGCAGTTTATCTATGCCTTCGGGCAGACCGCCCTCCGCTGCAAAGAAGCCGGCGCTGACGGCGTGGAAATCCATGCGGTGCATGAAGGATACCTCCTCGACCAGTTTGCCATGCGCTATACGAACCACCGCACGGACGAATACGGCGGGTCGCTTGAAAACCGCCTGCGCTTCGCCTGCGAAATCGTCCGCGAGATCAAGAAGGTCTGCGGCGGGGATTACCCGGTATCTCTCAGATATTCCGTCACGTCGAAAACCCGCGGCTTCAACGAAGGCGCGGTTCCCGGCGAAGCGTACGAGGAAGCCGGGCGGAGTATGGCGGAGTCGGAGCAGGCGATCCGGATCCTTGAACAGGCCGGTTATGATCTCTTCAACTGCGATAACGGAACTTATGACGCCTGGTACTGGGCGCATCCTCCCGTTTATGCGCCGCTGAACATGAACCTTTCGGATGTGGAGCACATTAAGAAATTCACGACAAAACCGGTGGTCTGTGCGGGCCGCATGCAGTTTTCGGAAGCGGCAGAATCTGTCGCCGCAGGCCGGATCGATGCGATGGGGCTTGGGCGCCAGCTTCTGTGCGATCCGGAAACCGTAACAAAACTTACAGAGGGACGCACGGACGAAATCCGTCCCTGCATTTCCTGCCACGGCGCCTGCCTCCCTTTTAACGGGATGAATGGAGAAGGAACGGACATCGACCCGATGCATCTTGAAATGGGACGCTGTGTGCTGAACCCCTGGACGAATAATGAGACAAAATACCGGAAAGACCCGGCAAAGGATCCGAAGAAGATCGCCGTGATCGGCGGCGGTATCGGCGGGATGGAGACCGCAATCCAGGCGGCGAAACGGGGCCATACGGTTGATCTATATGAAAAAAGCGAACGGCTCGGCGGTGTATTCAACGAAGCCGCGGCGATGTCTTTCAAGGAAAAGGACAAAGAGCTTCTCCTGTGGTATCAGCGGGAACTCAGAAAATCCGGGGCTTCGGTTCATCTGAATACCGAAATCACGGACCTTCGGAGCCTTGACGCAGATATCATCGTCGCCGCCACCGGTGCACGTCCGAGAATGCTTCGGATCCCCGGCGCGGAGCGTGCGGTGACGGCGCAGGATTTTCTTTCGGGAAAGATTCCGGCCGGCGACCGTACGGTCATCATCGGCGGCGGGCTCACGGGCTGTGAGATCGCTTACGAACTCGCGCTTCAGGGGAAGCATCCGGCGGTCGTGGAGATGACGGGGAATCTTGTCGGCGCCTGCGGTATCTGTATGGCGAATTCTTCAATGCTTCGGGAACTCCTCCGGTATCACAGGGTTCCGGCTTATCTGAATGCTTCAGCAAAGGCCGTCACCGATCAGGGCGTCGTCCTGGAGATGCCGGAAGGAGAGAAAACCGTTCCGGCGGATACAGTGATCCTGTCCGCAGGTTATGTTCCGGACGACCGTTTCAAAGCGGCGGCGGAAAAAGCCGCAGCCCAAAAAAGCGCCGGAAAGGAAAACGCCGTGAAATCGCCGGCGCTGTACCTTGTCGGCGACTGTGACCAGGTAGGAAGCCTGAAAACGGTAATCAGACAGGCTTATGAACTCGTACAGAAGATTTCGTACGGAAAATAAGAAAACAGACCGCCTGCATGGCAGGAAAAGGGGGAAATGAGTATGGCTTTTTATCTTGGCCGGAAAGCGATCCGCAGAGTTCCGGGAACGGTGATCAAGGCGGCGCCGATCCCGAAACCGGAGCTTTCGGAAGGCTTCGGCTGCCGCAGCGAAGTCGGAAAAATCTGCGAGGAAGCGGGTTTTCACGCGGCATTCGTCGTGACGGACCAGACGCTTTTCAGACTCGGACTTCATGAAAAGGTGACGGCTTCCTTAAAGGAACATGAAATACCGTTCACCATGTTCTATGATATCAATTCGGAACCGACCGTGGAGATTGTCGAAAAGGGAAGATCGGCCGCAGCGGAATTCGGCGCGGACTGCATCATTGCTTTGGGCGGCGGGTCGGTTATGGACAGCAGCAAGATCATCGCGGCGGCCGCGAGGCATCCGAATATGCCGATCCACCACTACCTTCATAAATTCGCGATCGCGGAGGGCGGAACCCTTCCGATGATCAATATCCCGACGACGGCCGGAACCGGCGCGGAATGCACGGTCGGCGCGGTTGTCAAGAACGAGCACGGCACGAAATGCGCGACGGTTCTGATCGGGCTCGACATCGCGAACGTCATCCTGGACAGCGAACTTCTCATAAATGCGCCGGAAAGCGTTACCAAATGGTGTGCGATTGACGCGCTGTCCCATGGGCTTGAGGGACTCCTCGCGGATGTCGGCTCGACGGAAGAGGACATCCGTAAGAGCCGCGAATGCGTCCGCCTGATCCTTGAATACCTGCCGGTTCTACTCGAGGACCCGAAAAACATCGAAGCGCGGCAGGCGACGCTTCTCGCGGCGCATTACGGCGGGAACGCGATCAATACGCAGCTTGCGGGTTATATTCATGCATTTGCACATTCAATCGGCGCACTGTATCACATCCCGCACGGAAAGGCGATCGCCTGGTGCCTCGTGCCGATCACGGCCGCACAGGAAAACCTGCGTTACGAAGAAATGGCGGCGCTCGCGGAGCACTGCAATCTGACTTCGGAAGACGACACGGTGGAGCAGGCTGCGGACAAACTGATTCTCGCGTTTAGGAATCTTCTCGATCGGTGCGGACTGGAGCACGGCCTTCCGGCGCTTCAGGAGTGCGATTACCAGGAGCTGATTAAGATGATCGACAATGATTCGATCAATTATTCTCCGTCGAAAACATTTACGGACAGCGAGATCCGGATGCTTCTCGACCAGATCCGAAGGGGGTTCTGATATGGCTTATACACAGGAAAAAGTGCATGAAATCGTACTCCGGCAGCGGAAATTCTTCCGGTCCGGAAAAACGCTTGACGTGAAATGGCGTATCGAACAGCTTCGGAAGCTGAAGCAGTCCGTTCTCTCGCATCAGAAAGAGCTTTCGGAGGCTCTGTATGAAGACCTCGGAAAAAGTCCCTTCGAAGCCTACCTTGTGGACATCGGCCCCGTGATCGTGGAGGTCAATGAAATCCTCCGCGGACTAAAAAAATGGGCCCGTCCGGAGCAGCATTTCAGCGGGCTTATGTGCTTCCCGAGCATGAAAACGACGGTCTACAAGATGCCTTACGGAGTCTCTCTTGTAATCAGCCCCTTCAATTTCCCGATCCTTCTGACGCTCGGGGTGCTTGCGGCCGCGATTTCCGGCGGGAACACGGCGGTTTTAAAGACGAGCTCCAAATCGGCTGCGAGTACAAAAGCGCTGAAAAAGATGATCGCCGATACCTTCCCGGAGGAATTTGTGACGGTGATCGACGGCGGGCATGATGTCGCGGACATGTGCCTCGCGGAACGTTTTGATAAGATTTTCTACACAGGATCCCCGGCCGTCGCAAAACATGTGCTCGCAGAGGCTTCGAAACATCTGACTTCCGTCGCGCTGGAACTCGGAGGCGAGACCGGAAACTGGGCTGTCATAAGAAAAGACGCGGACCTCCACGACGCGGCGCGGAAAATCGCTTTCTTCAAGCTCTGCAACGCCGGCCAGATCTGTATCAACATCAACCATATCGCCGTGGCCGAGGAAGTGGCCCAGCCCTTCCTGGAAGAACTGAAGAAAGCCTTTGTAAAGCAGATCGGGG
>CACYBV010000030.1 GCA_902772745.1 uncultured Eubacteriales bacterium | reverse complement strand
TACCGATTCCGTAAGCGTCAAGATTTTTGTCGCTTCGGAACAGGCGGAAGAGACTTTCGGAAAGCTGAAAAAGGGAACCGTCCGGGTAAAGGGAAACGCCGAATACGATTCCTACGACCGGGAAGTCAGCATCCTGCATGTCTTCGGAATTATGAAATCAGACGCGGTTTTCGGCGAAAAACGCGAGGACCACGCGCCGGTGAAGCGGGTTGAACTGCATCTTCATACAAAAGCTTCCGAAAATGACGCCGTGACGGATGTCGCCGACATGATCGCCGCGGCGAAGCGTTTCGGGCACAAAGCGATGGCGGTAACGGACCACGGCTGCGTCTATGCATTTCCAGACGCCCTCCACGCGGCCGGAAAAGACGGCTTTAAGGTCATCTACGGGATGGAGGGATATCTTGTCGACGATACGGCTGAAAGCGTCGTAAGACCCCAAAATCGCGATCTTGCGGCCCCTTGCGTGGTCTTTGACCTGGAAACCACGGGGCTTTCCCCGGTCCGGAACCGCATCATCGAAATCGGCGCCGTCAAAGTGGAGAACGGGCAGGTTACGGACCGCTTCTCGACCTTTGTCAATCCGCGGGTCCCGATCCCTTACCGGATTGAAACGCTGACCCATATCAGCAATGACATGGTAAAGGACGCACCGTATGAAGAAGAAGCTCTTGGAAAGTTCATGGACTTCTGCAGAGGTTCTTATCTTGTCGGACATAACGCAGGCTTTGACATCAGCTTTGTAAACGAAAGCCTGAAACGAATCGGATTTTCGCACGAGCCTTTTACCTATGCGGATACGCTCGGTCTTTCCCGCGTGCTTCTTCCGCAGCTCACGCGCTACGGACTGGATTTTGTCGCAAAGGAACTGGACTGCGTGCTGGAGCACCATCACCGGGCTGTGGACGATGCGGAGTGTACGGCGATGATCTGGATGAAGCTGCAGGACCGGCTGCGTGCACGGGGACTCAGAACGCTTTCCGAAGTCCACGATGCGGTACTACCGGATGCCAGCACCATCAAGAAACTCCGCTCCCATCATGTCGTGATCCTCGCCGCAAACGAAACCGGCCGCGTGAACCTGTATCACCTGGTATCCGAATCCTCGCTGCATTATTTCCGCAGGAATCCCAGGATCCCGAAATCCCTGCTGCAGAAATACCGGGAAGGGCTTATTGTCGGCTCCGCCTGTTCCGCAGGTGAACTGTATGACGCAGTCCTGGAGGGAAAGCAGGACGAGGAAATCGCACGCCTTGCTGATTTTTACGATTACCTTGAAATCCAGCCGATCGCAAACAACCATTACCTGATCGCGGAAGAAGACAACGATATTCACGACGAAGAGGACCTTCGGAACATCAACCGGAAAATCGTCCGGCTCGGGGAACAGTACAATAAACCGGTCTGCGCCACCTGCGACGCGCATTTTCTGGACCCGGAGGATGCTGTCTACCGCCAGATTCTGCAGGCAGGCTGCGGCTTTAAGGAAACGGAAGGCCAGCCGCCGCTGTATTTCCGGACGACGGAGGAGATGCTGCGCGAATTTTCGTATCTCGGCGCAGACAAGGCCTATGAGGTTGTTGTCACCAATACGAACCTGATTGCGGACCGGGTGGAACAGATTTCACCGGTGCGTTCGGGAAAATTCCCGCCGGTCATCGAAAATGATGCGGAAGACCTGAGAAAAGCCTGCTATAAAAAGGCGAAAGAGCTCTACGGCGATCCGCTTCCGGAAATCGTACACGCGCGTCTCGAGCGGGAGCTTCAGGCGATTATATCAAACGGATATGCGGTCATGTATATGATCGCGCAGAAACTTGTCCAGAAATCCGTGAATGACGGGTATCTTGTCGGCTCAAGAGGTTCTGTCGGATCCTCCCTTGCGGCGACGATGTCCGGCATCACGGAAGTGAACCCGCTGCCGCCGCATTACCGCTGCCCGAAATGCCGCTACAGCGATTTCGATTCTGAAACCGTGAAAAAGTACGCAGACAACACCGGGGCCGATATGCCCGACCGGGTCTGCCCCGTGTGCGGCGCGCTGCTTCTCAAGGACGGATTCAATATTCCCTTCGAGACCTTTATGGGCTTTGAAGGAGACAAGGAGCCGGATATCGACCTCAATTTTTCCGGCGAATACCAGTCGAAAGCGCATGCATATACGGAAGTCATTTTCGGCAAGGGACAGACCTTCAAAGCCGGAACGATCGGTACGGTCGCGGAGAAAACCGCGATCGGCTATGTGCTGCATTACTGCGAGGAAAACGGTCTCAAGAAGCGCAAATGCGAAGTCAAGCGCATCGCGCACCATCTCGAAGGCGTTCGGAGGACCTCCGGCCAGCATCCGGGCGGCATCATCGTGCTGCCTTTCGGCGAGGATATCAACAGCTTCACGCCGGTACAGCATCCGGCAAACGACGAGAATTCCAGTATTGTTACGACGCATTTTGACTATCATTCGATTGACTCGAACCTTTTAAAACTGGACATTCTCGGGCACGACGATCCGACGATGATCCGTATGCTTCAGGACCTCACGGGAAAGGACCCGCGGGAATTTCCTCTGGCGGCGCCGGAGGTCATGAGCCTGTTCAAGGACACCTCGGCGCTCGGCGTTACCCCGCAGGAAATCCGCGGCTGCCCCTTAGGGGCGCTCGGCCTTCCGGAGTTCGGCACTGACAATGCGATCAGCATGCTTCTCGATACGAAGCCGCAGTATGTCTCGGACCTCATACGGATTTCCGGTCTTGCACACGGCACCAATGTCTGGCACGGCAACGCGCAGACCCTGATCGAGGAAGGAAAGTGCACGATCGCGACCGCGGTCTGCACGCGGGACGACATCATGGTCTACCTGATCGACAAAGGCCTCGAAAACGGAAAAGCTTTTAAGATCATGGAAGATGTCCGGAAGGGGCGCGTCGCGAAGAAAAGCAGCAAAAACTGGCCGGAATGGAAGCAGGACATGATCGACCACGGCGTTCCGGACTGGTATATCTGGTCCTGCGAACGGATCGAGTACATGTTCCCGAAAGCGCATGCTGCAGCCTATGTCATGATGGCGCTTCGGATCGCCTACTGCAAGGTTTTCTATCCCCTGCAGTATTACTGCGCCTATTTCTCAATCCGCGCGTCGGGCTTCAACTACGAGCTGATGTGCCTCGGGAAGGAAGCTCTGGAACGCAATATGGATGAGTATGAGCGAAAGGACCAGATGAGCGCGAAGGAGGAGGATGTCTACCGCGACATGAGGATTGTCCAGGAAATGTACGCGAGAGGTTTCTCCTTTGTACCGATCGATATTTACAAAGTCCAGTCCACGCGCTTTTCGATTGTGAATGACCGGCAGCTGATGCCTTCTCTTGTGTCCATAGACGGCATGGGGACGGTCGCGGCGGATACGGTCGTCGAGGC
>CACYBV010000029.1 GCA_902772745.1 uncultured Eubacteriales bacterium | reverse complement strand
TGAAAGCCAGACGTCCGATACGACCGAAACCATTAATCGCAACTTTTACAGCCATTGGAATATTCCTCCTGATAGATAGTTAGATGTCTAATAGTTTTTCAACACCCTTTGGAAACATTATACTATCAAAGCCGCGAAAAAGCAAGCACTTTCGAGGACATGTTATACGCCATGTTGCCCGCGTGCAGCACTTCGGAGCCCCTGTTCAGGCGCCGAGGAAGCGAATGGTCCGAAGGCCTTCCGTCTCCGCTGTAAGTTCGACGGTGCAGCAGCCGTCCGACTGCTCCGTGACGCGCCAGGAGGCATTCTCAGCCTCCGCCTTTTCCGGGATAAAGTTCAGGAAGATCCTCGTCACACCGCCGGCCTTTGCCTCATAACGCATTTCAAAGCAGTTCTCCTGAGAATGCAGCGAGTGAAGCCGTCCCGCGGTCTCCTGCGGGTAGGAGCGGCAGAGCGCGGTGAAGTTCGGGTCGTTTTCTTTGTCGCGATGATACTCGCAGTAGCAGGAGCCCCAGAGGTTCTGTTCGACGATTCCGTACATGAAGCGGATCAGGTCGTTCGTGAAAGGCTTTGACGGGAAAGCGCCCCATTCCGCGGCGATCGTGGGAAGTCCGAGCCTTTCCTGTGCTTCGCGCTTATGCGCGTAAAGCCGCGCGACACTGTCCTTATTGTAAGCGCTGTAGTTGTCCGAATCCACCACGGCGTCATAACCGTGCGGCGCATAGATATGCCCGCCCGGAAGCGCTTCGATGCCGGTCGGAAGGTCGGTGCTGTTATAAATGTTTCCGCCGGTCGCGATCGGTTTGTCGCAGTGTTTCTGCATCGCTTTCTGCATGCGGCGGTAGAAATCCATCAGCGTCGTCCTGTCGAAATCCATCAGCTTTTCCGCGACGATGCCCATAAATTCCGCGGTTTCTTCGGGGTCCGCATTCGTCGAATCATACAGGGAAAAGTTCGGATTCTTCGCCTGGATCCGCACCAGGGCTTCGCCGAAAGCCATACGTGCAGTGCTTCCCATAAAAGGCTCGTTCATCGGCTCGAAGGCGATGACATTGTCGCAGTCCGCAAAGACTTCCCCGATCCGTTCCCACATTTTCTCATAATGATCGAGAAGTCCGACGCCGTCTTCGGCCGGCTTGTTCGCCCAGAAAGCGTCCGCAGCCCGGATCACAGGTTCGCTGGAAAGATAAGCTTCATACCAGAGCGCATGTCCTTTGTCAAAGGGCAGCCCGTCGTCAAGGCAGGCCCAGTCCGGCGCGCCGTTTCCGAATTTCTGTGCGAAGAGGTCCTGGTGCATGTCGAAAAGGATGTAGATCCCGGCGTCTTCCGCGATCCGGACGTTCTTTTTCACCTTCGCAAGGTAATCCTCGTCAATCACCCCGGGTTCCGGCTCGACTGCGTCCCAGGTGATGCCGTAGCGAAGAAGGTTGAAGCCCATCTTCCTGAACCATAAAACGGAGCTTTCAAAATCAACCGGAAGGTGCCCGTTTTCCCTTCCCCGGGAAAGCACATTGATTCCGTTGAAAATAACTTCCTTTCCGGATTCCGTAAGGAAGCGGGTTCCTTTAAGCACTATTTTTTCCACGCTGTTTCCTCCGTAAACACTGATTTCTGCCCGAAATCCCTCTTAAAAGCTTCTGAAGCAAATCGAAGGCACGGGTTATGAGACCGCTCACTCGACGGGAAGGCCTGTCAGCCTGCAGACTGCGGCCGGAAAGCTTCTTCTATCGAGCAGTATAACATCCGTAAACGAAGAATAATTTCACTTTTGTCCGATAATGAATATTTTTGTCCTGTTTTACGGCCGGTTCCGCTTTATCTTTGCTGATGGTGTTTCCGATACTCCAGAGGCGTCTCACCCGCAAGCTTCTTAAAGACCTTGTTGAGGTGCGCATGGGACGAGAAGCCGAGATAGGCCGCGATCGCAGAAACTGAGCGGTCCGAGTAGCAAAGAAGCCGCTTCGCTTCTTCTGTCTTCTTTCTGAGAATGTATTCCGTCAGCGTGATCCCGGTTTCTTTCCGGAACTTCGCCGAAAAATGCGTCCGCGAAAAGCCGAAATAATCCGCCATCTCCTCCACGCGCACCGGTTCCGAGATGTGGCGGCGGATGTATGCGCTGACCTCTGTCTCGAGCGCCGAAGAGGATTCGGAAAGCCGGGCCTTCCCGACCTGTTCCGTAAATTCCCGCACCATATGGTACTGCAGGTCCTGAATCCGCTCATGCCCTGAGAGAAGCTCGCAGCGCCGGATATAGCTGTCGGAGAGGCTGAGCGCCTCCTCCGGATCCATTCCCCCGCGGATCGCCGCCCGGGACGCAAGCGTCGCCGTTACGATAAAGGTGTTTTTCATCTGGCGGATCGGGTCGCGCGCCATCACGCCGCCCCGAAGGGCCGGAGCGGTTTTAGCCCAGGCATCCAGCTTTTCCAGGTCTCCCCGCATCACAATTGAAAGAATTTCCTCCTCGCTTTTCATCGTATTATGCAGGACAGAGGGTGCTTCTTCGTCATAGATTGCCTCCGTCCGCTTTTTCTCCGCCGCCTGCTTCAGTTTCTGCTGCTCCTCTTCCCGGATGGTCAGGTCCGAAAGCTCCAGCATCTCCTGATTCAGCAGGTAATTCACCGGGCAGAGCATCAGAAGCAGGCTCTCCAGCGGCATCCTTACGATGCTTTTCATGCCTGAAAGGAACTGCTGCTGTTCTTCACGCCCAAGGTTTAAGCGAAGCCCGAGTTCCCGAAGCTCCCGGTCCGACGCCATGATCTGTGCGGTCGGCCCGATGACGATCCGGATCCCGCCGCATCTTAAGATCCCGTAAACGTGAAGAAGCGGTGTGATATAATAGCCGACATGCTCCGTTACGGCGAAAATCTCCTCCCGGTACAGGAAAAAGGGATCCGCCGGAAGGTGTACGAAAGACCAGCTTTTAAGAAGCTGACTGCCCCGGAAAAGCCGCGTCGGAATCCCGGAAAGGTTCGACATACATTTGCAAAGATAAAAGAGTTCCGTTTCTTTCATTGGAAGAAGCCTCCTTTGGCAAGCAGTTTCCGCGCTGTTCAGTTCTATTGTAGTATTTTTCGTACAATTATGCAAGATTGTTTGCCGGGACAAGAATATAATAACGGTAAGAATCCAGCTGTTTTCAAGGAGGAAGCCATGCACGCGATTTTTCTTCGCACCGAATACCTGAAAAACCCGCTCGGGATCGGGAGCCGCCGCCCGCGGCTCATGTGGAACTGCGAGACGGACGATCCCTCTGCGCTTTTCCAGAGCGCTTACGAAATCATCGCAAAAGACGATAAAGAACAGATCCTGTGGGAAAGCGGGAAAACCGAAAGCGCCGCAATGCAGGCCGAATGGGGCGCTTCTCCGGTTCCGGAGCGGACCCGGGTGCTCTGGTCCGTCCGTCTGTATGACGAAAATGACCGGCCCGGAGAATGGGCAGAGGCCTCCTTTGAAACCGGTCTCGACGCCGAAACCTGGTCCGAATCCAGCTGGATCACCGGAAACTACCCGGTGAATCCGAGACTCCGGTATCCAGCGGACTGCTTCCGGAAACGCTTCAGCCTGAGCGCCGAAAGTCCGGTCAGAAAGGCCCGGCTGTATATCACTGCCTGCGGGCTGTATGAAGCTTCGCTGAACGCGAAGAAAGCCGGCGAATCGGTTCTCGCCCCCGGGCACACCGACTACCGGAAGCGTGTCCAGTATCAGACGGTCGACGTGACGGAACTGCTTCAGCCGGGCGAAAACGCGCTGACCGTGTTTCTTGCGGACGGCTGGTACCGCGGTTCCTGCGGCGCCTGGGCGCTGAAGAACCAATACGGTACCGAGACGAAACTTCTCTTACGCCTGGAAATCCGCTATGAAAACGGGCAGACCGACGTTATCTGTTCCGATGGCAGTTTCGAATGGTCCAGTGACGGCCCGATTCGTTTTGCGGACAACAAGGACGGTGAAATTTACGACGCGCGGATGAATCCTTCCTATCAGGGCAGGGCCAAGGTCACCGCGCACCCTGTTGTGCCCTCCGCTTCCGACAACGTGCTTCTTACGGAACATGAACAGCTCATGCCCGTGCTTCTCACGACGCCTTCCGGGAAGAAAGTACTGGATTTTCAGCAGAACATTGCGGGTTACGCTTCCTTCTGTGTACAGGCAAAGGAAGGTCAGAAGATCCTCCTCCGCTTCGGCGAACTGATCGATCAGGACGGGGAATTCACCCAGACCAATTTCCAGTGCAGCAATAAAAAGCTCACGACGCCGCTGCAGCAGGTCGAATACACCTGTAAAGACGGTCTGAACGACTATAAAACCCGCTTTGCGATTTTCGGCTTCCGGTATATTCTGGTCGAGGGGGATCTTGATGTGACGGAAAATACGGATGCGGAATCCTCAGGCGCACCGGTCTTCCGCCCGGAGGATTTCACCGCGGTCGCCGTGTATTCCGACATGGAGGAAACCGGCCGGTTTGACAGCTCGAATGAGCTTCTGAACCGTCTTGTGGACTGCACGCGCTGGAGCGCGAAGAACAATCACGCAGACCTTCCGACCGACTGCCCGACAAGAGAGCGCCACGGCTGGACCGGCGACGCGCAGATTTTCTGCCGGACTGCAAGCTACCTCTTCAGCTACGCGCCGATGGCCCGGAAATACCAGCGCGACCAGACTGACGCGCAGCTTCGAAACGGCTGTTTCAAGGAAATCGTCCCGCCCGGAGGGATCGATCCCTACATGAACCGGATGGACGGATCTGCCGGCTGGTCGGACGCGGGCGTGTTCATTCCCTATGATATCTACAGGATGTACGGGGACCGGAAGATCCTCAGGGACAACTACGAGGCGATAGCGCGCTATACACGCTTTAAGATCGGGACACTCGGAAAGCGGTATCTGACCTCCCTTCCGACCGGCATCGAGCGCAGCCAGCGGAAGAATATCTCCAACTACGGGCAGTCCTACGGCGAATGGGCGGAGCCTTACGACGTCAAACCTTTCAGCATCAAAGAATTCATCGCGCCGCACCCGGAGGAAACGACCGCCTATATCGCCCTTCTTCTGAGGCGAATGGGGAAAATCGCGGAAATCCTCGGGCATGCAGAGGACGCGGAGGAATTCCGAGAAACCGCAAAGCGTGTCAGGAAGGGCTACCAGGCGCTGATGCGTTCGCCGAAATTCTCGCTGGACACCAACCGCCAGGCGAAACTCGTGCGGCCGCTTTATATGCGGCTTCTCGATAAGGAACAGACCGAATACGCAAAAAAGCGCCTGATACAGGCGCTCGATGATTACGGCTGGCGGCTTGGAACGGGGTTCCTGTCGACGCCTTTGATTCTCGACGTGCTTTCGGAAATCGATATCGAATACGCCTACCGGCTCCTGGAGAATGAGGAGATGCCCGGATGGCTCCATATGCCGAAAGCCGGCGCCACGACGATCTGGGAAAACTGGGAGGGGCCGGAATCCAGACAGGGCATCGCTTCTCTGGACCATTACAGCAAGGGCGCCGTCTGCGAATGGCTCTTCCGCGTAATGTGCGGCATTAAGGTTTCCGGAGAGAATGAATTTACGATTGCGCCGCAGCCGGGCGGGCACTTCACCTGCGCCAAAGCCGAATACCGGAGCATTTACGGAACCGTGAAAAGCGCATGGAAAAAGGAGGATGAAAGCCTCTTCTATGAGATCACAATTCCCGCAAACTGCCGAGCGAAGCTGAAGCTCCCAGGGCAGGCGGAGCAGCTTCTCGGTCCTGGAGTTTACCGGTTATCATAATCCTTCCATCACAGGATTCCTCCACCCGCTTCGCGCACACCGCCCTTCTGTCATCCTGCAAAACCCCTTGCAAAATTTTCCTCTCCGGCGTATGATGAAAACAGCAAATACCGACACGGAGGAACAATTTTATGGCAAAACTTACGGTTAATTTTCTCTCTCACAAGCTGCGCCGCGCGGTGGATATCACCGTCGTGCTTCCGAGCATGGTCTTCCAGGAAATGATGGGCGAGAATCCTTCGCATAAGCTGAAGGCGAAATTCCCGGTCATTTACCTGCTGCACGGCTACGGCAACAACCACGCGATGTGGAACTCCTACACCGGCGTTGAAATGTTCGCCGAAGAGCGCAACATCGCGGTCGTCATGATTTCCGGCGAAAATAAGTCCTACATCAATGTGGAAACCGGACG
>CACYBV010000028.1 GCA_902772745.1 uncultured Eubacteriales bacterium | reverse complement strand
TGATCGGGTAGTGGGAGGAACGGATCGCGTTGAAGCCGAACTCCTTCAGTTTCGCGACGCGCCGCCACTCGGATTCCGCATCGGATCTCGCACCGAGGATTCCGTTGTCGTGGTGCACGCAGCCGCCTGCAAGGAGTGTTTCTTTTCCGTTGATAAAGAAACCTTCTCTGGACCAGCTGATCATTCGGATGCCGAATCTGACCTTCTCACAGTCAACGCTGATGCCGTTTTTCACAAGCCGCGCTTTCGCGGTATAAAGGAAAGGCGTTTCTGCCGACCAGAGTTTCGCGTCCGGGATTGTGAGTTCCGCCGCGTATTTCCCGCTCTGCGGATCCTTCTCAAGTTTCGCCTCCGCGACGGTCTCGTCCCCTGAAAGAATGATTCCGAAGACTTCTTCATTGCCGCCCTCCTCCGGGCCTGAAACCATGAGGGAAATCCGCACGCGGGCGGGATCTGTGGAAAGCGTCGCTGCCTGCAGAGTACCCGGCGCAATCACAGATTCTCCGCCGGAAAGCAGCCACACCGGCCGGAAGATCCCGGCACCGGAATACCAGCGGCTGTTCGGGACTTTGCTGTTGTCCGCAACGACTTTGAGAATGTTCTCTTCTTTCGTGAGCTTTCCCGTGAGGTCCACGCGGAACATCGAATAGCCGTAGCGGTATCCGCCGGCTTCTTCGCCGTTTAAGAACACCTTTGCCGACGGGTATACGCCCTCGAATTCAAGGATTCTCGTGTCTTTGTCCTGCGCCTTTCGGAACACTTTTTCATAAACATAAGAACCGCCGTCATAGAAGGCGCCCTGCCCGGTCACGCTGCCCTTTTCGCTGCGCTTTTCGGTCTGCATCGCATCGTGCGGAAGGTCAAGCACGACTGCGGTTTCTTTCTGGCCTTCTCTGTAAAATGTCCACTGTTCATTCAGTGAGCTTCGTTTCATGGGGCTTTTCTCCTTTTTGTCTGATTTGTGTGTACGCTGCATTAGTTATTTTAAGTCTAACATAGATGGAGCATGGAGGAAAGTAATAATCCGATAAAATCTGATAAAAATCCGACAAAAATTCATGTTCTGGGGGGATGGCATATCGTTTTCCATCATTACCCCTACAGTGAAGCGCGGTAAGCGCCCGGCGTGAGCCCGGTCTCTTTTTTAAACACTGTCTGGAAATGCGCCTGGCTCGAATAGCCGAGGAGGAAGGCGATCCTGGAAAGCGGTTCGTCCACACTGCCAAGAAGCTCTTTTGCCAGTTCAATTCTCCGTGCGGAGACGAAGGCGCCCGGCGTCATCCGAAGCTCCCTGAGAAAGAGCTTCCTGACGTAGGATACGCTTCGCCCGATGCTCCCCGCGATGTCTTCGTTCCGGATCGGGGAGCCGATATTTTCCCGGATATACTGCAGACAGAGGAGAAGCTCATGACTGACATTTTCCGGAAGGCCGCCCTGCCCCGCCTGCCTGCAGAAATCCAGCAGCATTCCCCGCCGTAGCCAGTGAATGATCTCCACGGACTGCAGCTCCTCGCACTTCTGAATATAAGTGGACTGCATGCTCCGGATCCGGCTTAGGGGAACGCCGGCAGGCACGAGACAGGTCTCCGTGATTTCCGCTGTAAGCGCAATGAATTCGTCCTTCGCCTGCCGAAGCGCGGAACCGGCCATCTTCGGCGCTTCGAACATCCGGGGATGCCGGGAAAGATACTCCGAAAGCGCCTTTTCATTCCCGAGGCGCACAAGCTGCCGCAGCCTCTCACGGCGCATCGACAGATGCATAAGATGTTCCTCCGTGCTCTCCCCGCGCTTTCCGATCGCCTTCTCCGCCGCTTTCCGGTCGTTTTGCAGAGGCTCCGGCCCATCGCCCTGCAGATCCAGAAAGTCCTGCATTCCCATGACTTTTCCGTTCAGAAGGGTGTGCAGCATAAGAAGGTAATTCGCGAACTGGAACTGGGTCAGGATCGGAAGCGCGCCAAGGTATTCGTTGAGCGTCTCACGGTACTCCGAAGGGATCCGGTACTCCCGCATGTAGGTCCGAAGAATCCCTTCATCGACCGTGAAAGGAAAGACCGGCCCGACAATCGCAAAGTCTTCCGTCCCCTCGATCCGGATACGCCCGTACGGAATGTCCGAAACCGTCTCGCAGAATTCCGGGTTCTTTTCCTGCGGCTGAACCGGCACGGGAAGCGCAGGGAAGAAATCCAGGTATTCCCCGATACTGGAGTATACGGTTTCGGTCCCCTTAAGAAGGACAATCGGAAGACCGGTCGCTATATAAAACTGGCGGCATATCTCGATGTTTTCGGAAAGGGTTCTCTGACTCATGGCTGCTCCTTTCGGGGATCTTGTTGATAAAGGGGCGGGATCCCTTAAGCTCCGCCCGGGATGAAAGAGGAATTTATGTTATCATACAACAGCTGTCCTGTATTTTCAAACCCTGTTTTATAATTTCAAAACTTATTTTGAAATCTTTTCAACCTCTTCTCAGCTATAATTTTCCTATCTCAATCACCATACGGAGGAATTCCATGAACCATCCCATGCATTTTGATAAAGTGAAGCCCAATACCGGCGCACTTGATATGAGCTGTCTTCTCGACGCCCCGGCCGGATCACACGGCTTTTTAGAGGCGAAGGACGGGCATCTGTATTTCGAGGACGGCACGAGGGCGCGCTTCATCGGCTTCAATATTGCCGCGCGCTCCAACACCCCGACGCATGAAACCGCCGAAAAAATCGCCAAGCGCTTCGCGACCCTCGGCGTCAATGTGATCCGGCTCCATGCGGCGGACGCGAAGATCGGTGACGAGCCCTGCTCCTGGTCCGCCTGCCGCGAGGCGCCCCTTCTCGACTATGAAAGCGGTTCCTCACGAACGTTTAATGCGGAAGGCCTCGACCGCTATGATTATCTCGTCAGCTGCCTGAAAGAGAAAGGCATCTATCTGCAGGTCGACCTGCACGTCGCGCGCGCTTTTAAGAAAGGCGACGGGCTTGAATCGGACCTTCCGGACTGTCTGAAATCCTACGGTATGGTCAACGAAAAGCTGATCGCGCTGCAGCAGGAATACGCGAAAAAACTGCTCACGCACATAAACCCCTACACCGGTCTCAGGCTCATAGACGATCCCGCGGTCATGACGGTCCAGATCAACAATGAGGATTCGGTCATCAAGGAGCGAATGAAGACGCCCGAAACCGCGCCTTACGAGAAAGAGCTTCAGCAAAAATTCGGATATTTCCTGCTGGAAAAATACGGTACGCGGACTTTATGGAATTCGGCATCACGATGAACCGCCGCTACTACCAAAGGATGAAGGATTTCCTGCATTCGCTCGGTGTCCGCGTCCCGATTTCCACATCGAACCTTCTCGGCGGCGCCGCGGACGTTTACGGCCATACGGACGCCGACATCATGGAGAACAACAGCTATTTCAACCATCCGCTGCTGCCGACGCCCGGTCCCGGGAAATACATCGCCGCCGGCCCGATTGAGTATGCTTCGGTGAATCCGCTTTCCATGCAGGCGGGGATCGGCGCGCTTTCTACGAGCATTCTTTCTCTTGGTTCGGAAGCCGCAGTCGCGGGAAAGCCCTTCGCGCTTTCGGAATGGAACGAATACGGTCTGCATCCCTTCCATTCGACCTCTTTCCTTTCCACGATCGCCTGCGCCTGCCTGAACGACTGGGACGGGCTGATGATCTACAATTACCATACCTCCGAGAACCATGACGACCAGCCGGACGACGAGATCAGAAATGTCTTTGACTGCTACAACGATCCGGCGCTGATCGCGCAGTGGCACTTTCTGGCCTCGGTTTTCCTCCGCGGCCTAGTGTCGCCCGCGAAAAACCGCGTAGATCTTGTCTATACGAAAAACGACCTGATGACGCTGCCTCCGGGACATGCGATGATGCACTGCTTCCTGCCCTATGTGACCGGATTCCGGAACTTTTTTTCAGAGGACGGACGCTACGGCGGGAACGCGGATGCGGCGGTGAACGCAGGATTTCTGAATTCCTGTGATCTTTCGGACGCGAAGCACGGCGTGTATTACAGCTGGTCGCCGTACCGGGACGCGTTCCGCCGCTATGAGGATCACTCCCGGCTTTCTGACGCCGCAAAAGGAAGCCATGATCTCCAGCCCGGCGTGCATCTCGGAAAAAACCTTGTGATTGACGACATCCGCTCCGTCGCCGGATCTTACGACTACAGGGAAACCGCTGCCCTTCTCACAAAGGCGCTTCGGGAATGGGGCATTTTCCCGGAAGGCACGGGCTATACGGAGGGAAAGCTCGTTTCGGACACCGGCGAACTCATTACCGACCCCGAGCATGTCCTTTTTTGCGTCAAAACACCATTTTGCGCGGCTTTTTCCGGAAAGCCCGGTCCGATTACCGCGCTGACGGAAAAAATCTGTTTCAGAGCCAAAAACGAGCGTCTGAGCCTGACCCTGCTTTCAGAGCAGGGTGCGGATCTTGACAGCGCTTCCTCCTTCCTCATGACCGCCATCGGAAAGAGCGGGATGAGCGAAACCGCGATGAGCCCGGTCGAAGCGATGCCCGGGATTCCCTTCAGCCTCATTGATATGCAGGGAAAGCTTTACGCCGAAACCGCAGAGGGCACGCTCTACATCGATGCACCCTCAGCCCTTCTCGAGCTTCTCGATCCGAACGGCGAGGTGCTCCGGGTGATATCGGGCACACCGGTCGACGGCGGCGTAGCCTTCACGCTCGACGGAAGCGTTCCGAGCGTCAACTGGAGACTGGTTACAGAGTAAAGATAAAGATACAGCCGGAGGATCCTCATGAAAGAAATCAAACTGCTCTCCCGCGGAATATTTGAAAAAAGAATCATGGACTCCCATGTCCGCACCCGTACGATGACGACGAAGGAATTCGTGCTTGGGCATCTGATCGGCCCTTTGGGTGTCCGGAAATTCAGCATCCTCGGTTTTTCCCTCGCCGCGCTCGCGGGCATCGCCGGTCTTCTGAACCCGGAGATGCCGGTCTGGGCAATCGTCACCGGATTTATCAAAAACGTCGGCCTGATCCCCTACGCCTATGTAACCGCCAGCCTTTTCTCAAGCGCCCTGGACAATGTGGAATACAAAACCGGTATGCGGCTCGACGGCATGCTCGGCATCGCTGTCATCGGTGTCATTCAGGGGCTGATCTATTCACCCTTCGCCGGACTTTACGAAACCATTCTTCTCCGAAAAGGTTTCGACGCCGGCCTGGCATTGCAGAGCCCGGGCGTGATCCGCTGGATCAGCTTCTGCTTCTGGGGGCTCGACATCATGATCGCTGCGGTATACATTATCGTACTTCTCCTGTACACACTTGAGAGGAAGATACCCGAAATCAATGCGGCGCTTCTGGAGAGAAGAAAGCAGGCGGAGCTTAAAAACGGCGTGGAATGGATCGATCCGGAGGAGCTTTCACGCCGGGAGCGCGAGGAAATCGCCCGTGAACACGAGGAAAACCGCATCGCGGACCTGAAGGCGAAGTGTGAAAAGAAGGGGCTCGATTTCGAAGCCGAGAATGAAAAGTACCTGAAAAAGAAAGCAGAAAAAGAGGCGAAGAAAAAATAAACCCGATCGGATTCCGCACACACGAGGGGGGAGAGGCGCTGCGTAAAAAAGCAGCAGTACCTCTCCCCCTTCTTTTCTCCTCATTCTTATTCTTCTGTGATAATTCTTGCTCTTACGGGGTTCTTCACCTGTGTGAAGGGATCTGTCCTGTCACTGTTTTCGTCAGAGGAGACGAATTTTTCCGGCCTTCGCAAACAGGCTGACCGCGGGATAATCCTCGTGATCCACGAAATCAATGTCATCAAAAGTAATTTTGCCGGTGCCTTCCGGAGCGTGTCGAGATAATCCGGCCGCAGTCTCCCTGTTCATCCGGGACTGCAGAACTCAGTCAATCTCCACCCATTCATATCCGAGATAGGTCGTCATCGCTTCTTTCAGCACGGCTTTCATATGCCCGAGACCGACCGAAGTATGATGCTTGAAGCCGCCTCTTGCAAGCTTAATCATCTTCTCCTGGCAGTCCGGAAGTTCGCAGACGCCCGCGCATCCGAAGAATGCTTCCTCGATCGGATCGTCCGTGAATTTCGCTTCCGATGCGTAGACGATAATCTTCCCGTCTTTGGTCTGGCAGTTACTGATTGTGATGTCGTTCGGGGCGATACGGCCTTCGCAGGTACCGCAGCCGGAGCCCGGATCGGTCTTGTCGAACATCTTGTGGGAAGTTACGACGCCTTTATCGGTCATGAGGCTGTTCGGCACCGGTCCGCAGTGGAACAGGATGACTTTGTTTTCGTCATCGCCGTAGTTGTTGTTCCAGTCAAGAACCGTCGTCGGCTCCTCAGACGCAAGTGCCATCGCACGCATCGTGATCGCCGAGCACATGTCAATCTCGCAGGATGCGGCGATTCCGCGCTCATTGAGCTCCGAGAGCAGCACGCAGGGGCAGACACG
>CACYBV010000027.1 GCA_902772745.1 uncultured Eubacteriales bacterium | reverse complement strand
TGCGAAGAGAGCACGTATTTGACATCCTCGACGCTCACCTTGTGTTCCGGCATGAGACACCAGGGAAGATCATCCGATTCCGGCGTGAAGTCCGCATCCGGACCATCCCAGACATAGCTCTTCGGATTCAGGTACCGCTCCATGACCCATGCTCTGGGCGTATTGTAGCTGTGGTCCGAATCCGAATGCGACCCGAAAGCCGCCCGCACATCAAAATCAGTCTCATATGCGAGGTCCCGCTCCTCTCCGTCTTCGCTCATCCTGAGATCCAGATGGTTTTCGCGGATGAACTGCAGGAGATCCGGCGAGCACATGAACTCCTCTTCCCCGGAAAACGTGTCCCTGAAGTTCAGCGTATCGATGCCGAGCTGGTTCGGAACTACCGCATAGCATTCGTCCGGCACGCGGCGCGCGATGTAATGATGCCCGCCGATTGTCTCCATCCACCAGATTTCGTCGCGGTCCTGGAAACCGATGCCGTTCATTTCATAGGTCCCGTACTCCCGAAGGAGACCTGCGAGACGCTTCACGCCTTCGCGGGCGGAACGGATATACGGAAGTACAAGCGTCAGGAAATCCTCTTCGCCGATACCTGAGCGTACCAGGGGATCCGCCGCGAGCACACGCGGATTTGAGGTAATCGTCTCGGTTTCGGTCATCGCGACATTTGCCGCATTCACGCCGCATTCGCCCCAGATTCCTTCGTCCGGAAGGGCATTCGGAACCGCCGTGTATGGCATCGGGTTCTCCGGAAGCTCGATTTCCGCTTTGGAAATGACAGAACGGTAAATCTTCGGCTGATCTTCGGGGTTCACGACGATAAATTTCTTCGGCGTAAACTGACCATGGCCGGAATCCTCATTCCGCGCCATCATCGTACTTCCGTCGAAGCTCGCGTATTTACCTACAAGAATCGTCGTGCAGGACATTTATGCTTCCTCCTTCGGGGGATTTCCGGCATTTGCGGTTTTCTCCGTCGTTTTGGTCTTTTTCCGGCGATAGTTCCGTTTCGGCTTTTCCTGCTTTTCGGATTCCTGATCGGAAGGAGCCGCAGATACAGGCGCCTGCCCTTCTTCCTTTTCAGGGTCCTTTTCCAAAGACTTTTCCGCGGTTTCCGAAGATTCCCCGGATGCAGCTGTCTCAGGCTGGACTTTTTCGGAATCAGCAGACTTCCCGGCGGTTTTCCGGGTTCTCTTCGTCTTCTTTTTCACGGTCTTTTCCGAAGGAGCCTCTGCATCTGAAGCCTTGTCCGGTGCTTCTTCCGGAATATCCTTTGCCGGAGCCCTCTCTCCAGGTGCGGCTTCTGCCGGGGCATTTACGAAAGCCGCCGGTTCCGGGACCGCTGCAGGAACTTCTTCCGTTTCGGATTTCCGGGCTTCCGGCGCCTCTGCCTTCTTTGCCGCAGTCTTCCTGCGGGCATTCGTGCGTTTTGCCTTCTGCGGCTTTTCCTCCTGCTTCGGGGCTTCCAAAGCCGCCGGGAGCGCGTCTGATTTCGGACCGGCTTCCGGATTTACGGCTTTTTCCGCGGACCGGTCCTCGTTTTCCACGGGGATACTGATGTCAGCCGCAGCTTTCTCAGTGGTGAATTCTTCGGTTTTTTTCTGATCTTCACCCTTCCCGGCCTGATCTTCCGGCTTCTTTGTCTCTTCCTTCTGTTTCGGCTGTTCTTCCTTCTTCGGAAGTTCCTCACGGTTCTTCCGCTGCTCCTCTTTCCTCATCGGAACCTTTACGGGGCCGGCGGGCAGGTTGTCGGACTTCATCAGAATGCTCTCGAAAATCTCCGACTGTTTCTCAAAGCGGGACTGGGGCATCTCGGCCCGCACTTCCGCCTGAACCTGCGGCGTTTCCACCGTGCCCTTCTTATCCGAAAGGAGCGGCTTGATCGCGGTGTAGATTTCGCTTGCGCGCTTGTTGTTGTTCGAGGGAAATTCCTTCATCAGGGCGTTGTTGATGCCCTGCTTGGTTTTGTACTGAAGGATCATTTTAACGACCTTGTTGACGACTTCTTTGTCCCTTACAAGGGGCTCCACGCGCATCTTCAGGTCATTTTCGATCTTTTCCTCGTTGAGGCCGCTCACATCCACGACCTGCGCGATTCGGACACCGCGCTTTTTCCAGTAGGTGACCGTGTTGCCGTAGCCTTTGTCCTTGCTGACGATATAGAAGCTGACGTCCTGGTCCTGCATATCGCGGATCAGGTAACCGAGCTCCGTGACGAGCTGGAAATCCAGCGCGTTTTTTGTGCCCACCTCGACTTTTTCATAGATCACATGGGCGCGGGTTTCATTAAGTTTCTGATGCAGTGAGAAGGTCATCGTATCCGCGTTCTCACTGTAAAAAATACTCACCACATCCTCGGGGGGCATCTTGACGATACCGTCGAGGCCGTGGGATTTGACGTTTTCATAATCTACCAGGTAATAATTCATCCGTATAGCGTTTCTCTTTTCTTAATGGTTTCTTTTTTCATGCCTTTATCAGTTTCGTGCCGCAGTTCATGCAGAAATTGCAGCCGCGTCCGTTCTTCGTCCCGCACTCCGTGCAGAACACAAAAGGCTTCGGCGCATTCGGAGTTGACTGAGGCGGCCGCGCATACAGATCCTGCTGCTGTCCGTAAGGCGCCTGCATGCCCGGCTGCGGCGGATAAGGATAGCCTGCAGGAGGATTCCGATATGCCTGCCTCGGAGCCGTAAACTGCTGAATCCCGCTCTCAAGATACCGGAATACCGCCGCACAGTTCTGCTTGTTTTTTCCGTAATCCACGATCTGGGTCGGCATCGCGCATTCCGAAAGGATATGAACGTCCGTGCCCGTTCCAAGCGGTGCAAGCGTGACCGTGATCTTTTCTCCGTAGCTTGTCATTGTCATGCCATGGTGAATGCGGAACCAGACCGCGCCGTTATCTCCGGGATTCTCGGATTTCAGATTAACATTCAGCCCGGCGAAATCGATATTGCGGCACTTCTCAAGGAAATAATCCATCGGGACATTGTTGTAGGTCTTTCGGTCTTCCGCCCTTCTCGCCATGGTGTTCTCCTTTCAATCGCTCGGGCAGGGGAAAGACTTCCCCTGCCCGGCTCCATCTTCCTATTACCGGAACAGTGTGAACTGCTTCATTACAGTACCCAGCGTGTTTGCTACCGTCGACATGGACTTGATGAAGATGTCCAAAGCGACGCCGACGACGTCCTTACGGGTATCGCCGATCGTATCGCCGGTAACCGCCGCCTTATGTGCGGCCGTCCCTTTGCCGTGGCCTTTGATCGCGCCGGATTCAATGTACTTCTTGGCATTGTCGAATGCACCGCCGGAGTTGCCCATGAAGATCGCCCGCGGGATTGCGACGATCGTGGCGCCGACAAGAAGGCCGCCGACGAATTCCACGCCGAAGAGGAAGCCGCCGACAAGCGGGATTACAAGAGCGAGGATCGAGGGGAAGAGCATCTTTCTGAGCGCTTCCTTTGCAGCCGTATCGATCATCTTGTTGTAGTCCGGACGAACCTTGCCCTCTAGGACGCCGGGGATCGACAGCAGCTTGTCGCCTTCATCCGCCATCAGCTTCGCGGAATCGATTGTGTTGTCCGTGAGGATAGCCGAGAAGAACTCAACCAGTGCGCCGCCTAAGATGCCGCCCGCGACAAC
This sequence comes from uncultured Eubacteriales bacterium, assembly GCA_902772745.1. Lineage (GTDB taxonomy): Bacteria > Bacillota > Clostridia > Lachnospirales > Lachnospiraceae > UBA1267. The sequence continues at coordinate 2,782 of CACYBV010000027.1, read as the reverse complement.
GACGAAGGAAGCCATGTTCAGTACCGGCTCCGCACCGTCCGCCATGAAGTTGCCGACATAGGCAACGATCAGGGAAACGGTTGCGAATGCCGCCGAACCGATCGCAAAGCCCTTGCCGATTGCAGCCGTCGTATTGCCGACCGCATCAAGCTTGTCCGTGATCACACGGATATCTGCCGGCAGATGGCAGGATTCCGCGAGGCCGCCCGCGTTGTCCGCGATCGGGCCGAAAGCGTCGATCGAAACGGTTGTTCCGACAAAGGACAGCATGCCTAAAGCCGAAATCGCGATGCCGTAGGTGCCGCAGAGCTTACCGGATACAAACAGCGAAATCGCAATGAGAAGTACCGGAAGCAGTACGGACTTGGAGCCGATCGCATCGCCTTTCGTGACGACGAAAGCTTCGCCTTCCGTAGCCATTTCCGCAAGGATTCTTGTGGGTTTGAAGTCCGTCGAAGTGTAGTATTCGGTAATGGAACCGATCGCTACGCCCGAAAGTACGCCGAGGAGTGCCGAGACCCAGGGAGAAACCCAGCCGATCCGGAAATCTTCGTACAGTGTCACATTTTTAAACATGAACATGGAAGCGAAGAAGCCGATCACAAGCGTGAGCCCTGCGGAAAGCCAGGTTGCGATATTCAGTTCTCTTGAGGGGTTGTCGCCCATCTTCTTGATATTGGCAAACAGGAGTCCGAGGAGACATCCGACAAGACCGCCGCCCGCAAGGATGATCGGGAAGATCATCGTCGCCTTTAAAGTCTCCGGCGTGATGGTTTTTCCTGTATGCAGCGTCACGCCGATCAGGATCGAAGCCGCCATCGTGGCAACAAAGCTCTCGAGAAGGTCGGAACAGTTGCCCGCGATATCATTGACATTGTCGCCGATGAAGTCCGCGATCGTATTCGGAACGCGGCTGTCGTCCTCCGGCAGATCGTGACGGATTTTCGCCAGAATGTCGGACGAAATGTCGGCAGCTTTCGTATAGTTGCCGCCCGCGACACGGTTGAACATCGCGACGATGGAGCACCCGAGAGAATAAGTGGTAATACGCATTGTCGTTCCGTTGCAGGCAAGCCCGAGAAGCAGTCCGCTGCTGTCCTTGCCGGCGGTCAGGTTTGCTTCATTTCCCCAGATCAGGAGAATGATCACGAGGCCGAGCATACCGAGTGCCTGTACCGAGAGGCCGGAAATGCTGCCGCCCGCAAGCGCCACTTTAACGGTCTCGCCGATCGACCGGGTTTCCCGCGCGCGGTTCGCGGTGCGGACATTCGCATAGGTTGCGCTCTTCATTCCGAGAACGCAGGCCCCGGAGCTGACGAGGGAGCCCATCAGGAAAGTCACGCCGCTGAGTTTTTCAATGAATAAAGTGAAAATCAGCGCAAGCGCCGCGACGACAATAGCGATTGTCTTGTACTCTGTTTCGATGAACTGATTCGCGCCGGAGCGGATAATTCCCGCGAGTTCAGCCATCTCCTGTGTGCCCTCTTTCATCTTTTTGATCCGAACGTAATTGAAAATTACATAGCAGACCGCAAGAACGATGACGCAGAGCACGATGCAATAAAGCCAGTTCATGGTATCTTAATCCTCCTTTTACCCCTAATTCCGCCGGGTTTCGGCCTCCGGCGGCATGAACCTGATTTGGAAATATTATAACACAGCCCTGTACCAAAGTTCAAGCAGTAAAATCGTCACTTTATCAAGAGAAAAGAGACTGAAAACCGGGATTTTTACCATTTCAGCACAAAATACGGAGACAGAAGTCCCGGCTCATTAAGCTGCCGAAGCGTCTGTCCCCGCAGTTGAAAAAACTGTTTCAGCTGTTCTTTTTCAATCATTCCCAGACGGCGGTATAGGTCTGATCAACATTGAGAATCTGCGGAATCCATGCCAGATAATACTCCACACCGCCGGCATTGCTTAATTCCACATCCGTATATAAATTCCCCGCCCCGTCTCTTAAGCCGACCAGGGTTTTATCTCCGGCGGCCAGACAGGCGCCCCAGCGTTCGGGCCTGCCGCCGTAATTGATCACGGTGTTCGTTTCGGTATCCTGCGTTATGACCGTAATCCGGTCACACTGTGTACCCGTACTTGTATATTCATTCGGGAAAGCCATCTGGCCTCCGCCCGCGGAAACAGTAACGGTATAGATAACAGGAGAAAGGCCCATCCGATTGGCCTCATAATATTCAATTTCTCTCATGTCATGGCCGTAAACGCCGGGGCCGTATCTTGCGGTGATTTCCTCGTTTACCCAGCCCTCATAATATCCGTCAGCATTTTCTATTTTTGTCCGGTTATTGATCAGGTAATCCCTGTACTCATCACAGGCGGCTCTCACGGAAGAATAGTTCTCCGCCGACAGGAATATGCATCCGGGCTCTTTGGAAAATGTCGGACCGTATCCTCAAATCCGTTTACGAAGCGCTTGTCCCTCGTATAATCAGTAAGTACATTCAAGAGATTTCACCTTATATTGTATCGCATCCCGAGTTGATGTCAACTTCTTTCGGCACCTATTCCTTTTCTCTCACGGATTATGCCGTCACGCAGCTGAAAAGCACTTCAGTTTCAGCCCTCAACGGGTTCGAGATACCGTTGGTCCATCCCGACCGATTCCCAGCGGTATCCGCAGTTCTGGCAGACATGGACAATCGTTTTCGCTTCCCTGTGCTGTTTGGACTTTTTGATAATCTTGACCCACCAGCCGATAAGGATAAAATAAATGGCCTTGAAGATAAAGACGACTGCTTTATAGAGGAGGAAAACCCATCCGAGG
>CACYBV010000026.1 GCA_902772745.1 uncultured Eubacteriales bacterium | reverse complement strand
TTACTTCCGGAAGCTCTGCAGAAGCTCGATCCGGCATTTCAGCTCTTTGAAGCAGTCAAGGTAGATGTACTGGCCGGAGCCGTCGCCGTAGATGCCGCGCTGCTCGATGACGGCGCCGAACTTTTCCATGAGCTCCTTTGCGGTTTCGTCCGCATCATCGACACCGAAGGCGATGTGGTGAATGCCCTCGCCGTGCTCGGTGATCCAGTCGCGCCAGACGGAATGGGCCCAATTGGGCTGGATCAGCTCCAGCTGTACGCCGGGTGTGAGGTTCATGAAGGCAAGGACGCTGTCGGCGTCCGGTGCCGGTTTTCCGAAAACCTCGGTTTTGGTGATTTCGTATTTGCCGCAGTCCTGCGTCAGAACTGGCTCGATTCCGAACAGAAGTGCAAATTTCTTCTTCGTTTCTTCGATGTCATTGCAGACAAAGCCGACCTGCGAAAAGCGGGCAGTGCTCAGAATTCCCTGTGGATTCATATTCGTTTCGTCCTTTCTTTCAGAAAATGCTTTCGGCCGCGCGCCTGTTTCACGATCCCCGCGCAGCCTTTTCTTATGCTGAAGCATAGCAGATAACGGAGCGGAAATCAAGCGGTGTTTTCGCCAACAAATGCTTGTAAAAAGCATCGGCTTCCTGTATACTGAAATCACTGGTGAAGCACCGGAAGTCTTTGTGAAAGGAGGGCAGCATGGCAATTCAGAAAACTGACGCTGAACGGGCAGCGGTTTATGAAACTGCTGTAACCGCGATGCAGAAAGCCTACAGTGAACCTGCTTTCCGGGCGGCGGCAGGAATGTTCGAATCGATCCCGGGATTCCGGGACGCGGATGCACTTTCGGAAAAATGCCTGGAGGACGCGGAGATCTGCCGGAAAAATACACTTTATAACGCCGCAAAGAGCCAGAAAAGAAAGAATACCATAAGGGGATACAGAGCCGCTGCCGGGCTGTTCGGGAGGATTCCCGGGTGGAAGGATGCGGACCGGCAGAAAAGCGAGGCGGAAAAGGCAGGGAAGAAAAGAACGGCGGTGTTTGCTGCGGCCTTTTCTGCGGCGGGGCTTCTGATCACCGCTGCGGTTCTGTATGCCGCGCTGATTTCTCCCCTTCTCCGATACCGGAATGCGCAGGACCTGTTTCTGGCGGGAAGGTATGAAGAGGCGCGTTATTATTTCAAAGAGCTCGGGTCATACAGGGACAGCGGGGAAATGATCCTCCGCTGCGAAACCGCGATCAAAGACCAGAAATACGACAGCGCCCTGTCCCTGATGAATGAAGGCAGGTATAAAAGCGCCATTGCGGCCTTTTCGGCGCTTTACGGATACCGGGACAGCGAAGAGAAGCTGACGGAATGCCGGTATGCTTTCGGGGGCGAGCTTCTGGACGCCGGAAAATACAAAGACGCCATTTCCGTATTTATGTCCGTGAAAGGATACCTGGACAGCAGTGAGAAGGCGGATACGGCCTATCTGCTGCATGTGGAAAGGGAACTTCGGAGCGCCGGGATCGGCGAAAGCGTGTTTTTCGGAAGCTACGAACAGGACGACGACCGGTCTGACGGAAAAGAGTACATCGAATGGCGGGTGCTCGATAAGACTGCGGACGGGATGTTTTTGATCAGCGTCTGCGGGCTGGACTGCCGGAAGTACAACTCGGAACCCGCCGGCGTTACCTGGGAAAACTGTTCCTTAAGGACCTGGCTGAACGGGAGCTTTTTTTCCGAGGCCTTCCGCCCTGAGGAGCAGGATATGATCCGGGAAACCGCGGTCGCGGCGGATGAAAACGCCGAATACGGCACGAAGCCCGGAAACGATACGAAGGATCGGGTATTCCTCCTGAGCGCTTCGGAGGTCGAGGCGTACACGAGCCTGGAATATGCGAGACAATGTCAGGTGACGGAATACTGCATCGCGCAGGGCGTCTATGCGAAAGGAACCTACCGGCTCAGCGAAGACGAAGTCGGCTGGTGGTGGCTCCGTACCCCCGGAAAATACATCGACAGCGCGGTCTATGCTCTGACCGACGGATCTGTTTTTCTGAACGGACGCAGCGTCGACAGCGACAGGGGCGCCGTCCGTCCCGCCCTGTGGATCCGGCCGGAAGGCTGAATATCCGGCCGCTTTTTCGCCTGCCGTCAACATAGGAGCATCATTTAGCAACATGAACATCATCCGGAAAATCCGCAGCGGATACCAACATACAATTTACGCCTGCTATCTCGGCTATATCACTCAGGCGGTGGTGAACATGTTCCCGCCGCTTCTTTTTCTGATTTTTCAGGACAGTTTTGCAATCAGCCTCCGGGAGATCACCTCTCTTGTCACCGTGAATTTCTGCGTGCAGATCGCGGTGGATATCATCGCCGGAAAAATATCGCACCGGGTCGGCTACCGGAAACTTGCCGTGTTCGCGCATTTTATCGCGGCCGTAGGACTGTCGGGTTTTGCGTGGATTCCCTTCGTGCTTCCGAATGCCTACGCGGGCCTTCTTGTGTGCGTCATCCTGAACGCAGTCGGCGGCGGACTGGACGAAGTACTGATCAGCCCGATCGTCGAGGCCTGCCCCGCAGACCGCAACAAGGAGACCGCAATGGCGCTTCTGCATTCTTTTTACTGCTGGGGCGTCGTGGCGGTGGTGCTTCTCACGACGGTTTTTCTGAAGATCTTCGGGAAAGGAGCCTGGCGGACCGCGTGCCTTCTGTGGGCGGCCGTGCCTTTTTTGGATATGCTGTATTTCATGCTCGTCCCGATCGCGCCCTGGGAGGCGGACCAGGACAGCATGGGTTACCGGAAGCTCGCAAAATCCGGCACTTTCTGGCTCCTGATCGTCCTCATGATCACAGCCGGCGCCTCCGAGCAGGCCATGGCGCAGTGGGCTTCCGCTTTTGCGGAATCGGCCCTTCAGGTCAGCAAGATGACCGGAGACCTTCTCGGCCCCTGTATGTTTGCGGTCCTCATGGGTATTTCACGCGTGATCTACGCTAAAATCGCGCCGAAAATCGATACGCTGAAATTCGCGATGATCTGCGGCGCGCTGTGCATCCTGTCCTACCTGCTCGCGGTCTTCGCGCCGCACCCGCTGCTTTCGCTTGTCGGCTGCGCGCTCTGCGGCCTTTCCGTCGGCATTTTCTGGCCTGGCTTTTTCTCCGCGGCGGCCGTGAAGCTCCCGAAGGGCGGCACCGCGCTCTTCTCGCTTCTTGCCTTTGCCGGCGACATCGGCTGTTCCGGCGGCCCGACGCTTGTCGGAATGGTCTCCGGCGCTTTCTCGGACAACCTGAAAACCGGGCTTCTGGCTTCGGTTATTTTCCCGCTTGTACTGATTATCGCGAGTCTTTTGCTGCGGCAAAGAAAGTGAGGGGCAGCTGTCCCTCTGCTTTTTACTGCAGTTCCCAGCGGATTTGTATATTATTCTCTCCGTACATTTCCAGTATTCCATAACCGCCGGAAATCATCGGCATCATCGGCGGGAGGTGCCCGAGATCCGCGTCCATGATGACAGGAACGCCGAGATCTCCGATGACACCCATCACAGCCTCATATTGATCAAGCCCGAGGATTTCCTGCCCCATGCATAAAGGCCGGCCGAAGACAAAGCCTTTGGCATGCCTGAACCATCCCGCGTGCTTCATCTGCCACAGCGCCCGGCGGATCGCGAAAACCGAGAGGTCGCAGGCCTCCAGGAACCAGATGATTCCGTCATCCCGATAATGCGCTGCGAAGTCGGAAACGCGGTCATACGGTGTTCCGATGAGATTTACGAGACAATCCGTGCATCCGCCGATAAAACGCCCGGAAAGGGCCTTTTTTTCGAAATTACGGAACTTCAGGACCGTGTGCTCTGTCGGATTATAGGGTGCGAGCGGCGAGGATTCATCGCGGAGCTTTACACTCTCCCAGAGATCATAGCCGTGAACGGTCAGACCGGTTCCGCACAGAAGATCCAGGGCGTCCTGCACCGATTCGTGCCAGGGCTCCATACCGAAGGTTCCGGCGCAGGGCCCGTAAAGGGCGGCCGTATCGCAGAGCGTCGGCAGGAGGAAGGTGAAGTTGGTGTTGTCCGAGTACCCCATGTACCACTTCGGCGGCGCGTTCCGGATCTTTTCAAAGTCCACATAGTCCAGGATTTCGCACATCAGCTCGCCGCCGCCGACGGAGATCAGCGCAGCCGCGTCCCTGCTGCAGTACATTTCCGTAAGCTCCGTCCCGCAGGAAAGGGGCGTGTCGGAGATGCCGATGCCCGAGCCTTTCCGGGCGTTCGGGCCGGGAAGGACGCCGAAGCCGAGCGCCTGAAATCTTGAGAGGGCATGATTGAAAGCTGTATAATAGGGCTCCGAAGAGGCGCCCATCGACGGGGCGGGAAAACCGATGGCATCGTGCGGCTTCAGAAATTCCGGATAATGCATGGGAAAGCTCCTTTCTTAAAAAGACTGTTTCAGAGTATAGCATAATTCCGGCATTTTGAAAATATGTTCCGTTCAGCATTCCATTTGAAATGCCGAACAGATCTCTGACACGAGGCGGGAAAGAATTGTTCGCTGGACATCCTCCGGGTAAAAACTGTCCGTATTTGTCCTGTGGCAGACTCCGGACAAAAGCCCCGTTTGACCAGAAAGCCGTAAAATTATATCCGGATTCACGGATTGAAAAAAACTGCTGGAAAGAGTATAATATCATGATATCAGGAGCGGAAGCTTTCCTTTTTCGGCAGGCCTGCCTGCCGCCGGAAGAAAGCGATCATCCTGACAGGGACCGGATGAAGATCCCGAAACAGAAATGCTTTTGTGAAAGGATATACCGATGAGAAAAACGTACAACCGGGCGGGGCTTTCCATACTGGTGCTTTACGGCGTGATGAGCGTGGTTTCGACCGTGGTGATGATCGCGATGCTTGTGCTCGGCGGAATCTTCATGTCGCTTCAAACCTCCGGGATTCTGGAGCGTCTCAGGGGCAGCAGCCTTTTCGACCTTGACGATATTTACCGTGTTTTCGAAGGGACCGATCTTCTTGTCTTTGTCATTCTCGGGCAGGTGATCGGCTCGGCGCTCGGCCTGTTTATCGGCATCCAGATCATGAAAAAACTCCTTCCGGAGCGGAACAACATTCCGATTCCGAAACAGAAGCTGAACGGAAATGAAATCTGGCTGATGATTGCGATGGCTTTCGGGCTCTGGGGCGTCGGGACTTTCATTGGAAATCTTCCTGCCTGGTTCGGCGTCGAAACCATCTTTACCGAGCAGCCTAAGATCATGCTGCTTTCTTATGTGTACACCGTTTTCGGCGCGCCGTTTTTTGAGGAGCTGGCATTCCGGAAAACGCTTCTGAATGCGATGCATCCTTACGGGGAGGCGCCGGCGGCCTTTGCCTCTGCGCTGCTCTTCGGGCTGATGCACGGAAACCCGGGGCAGTTTATGCTGGCGTTCATGCTCGGGCTTCTGCTTGCGTCGGTTTACCAGCGCACCGGAAAAATCATTTATACGATGTTCCTGCACTTCCTGATCAACCTTTCGGCGACGATTCCGAACATTGTGATCATGTTTGCCGGGGGAACGCAGGCTGTAACCGTCATCTGGTATATTGTGATGGGGATAATCGTGGTCGGCGGCGTTGTGATCCTCTTTGTTTTCGGGAAAAAGCAGCGCTTCCTCGCACTTTCGCAGTCCGGAAACCCGGCTGCCAAGAGGAATATGTTCCGAAACCCCGGCATGCTGATTGCCGTGATCGGAGGACTTGTGGTCGTCTGCGCCACGGAAGGCCTCAGCCTGCTTCGAGCCCTCCGGTCCGGGGAGTACAGTGCGGAGGTTTACCTGAAACTGGTGCCGATCGCGGCTTGTATTGCCGCGGTCATACTGGTAATCAACCTGATCGGAAGGCCTTTTGGGGTTGAGCAGGAACCGCCGGGAGTTCTGGACGCATGGGAGGTCCAAAACAGGAATCTTCCGCGCGGATTCTGAATAAACAACAGCTGTCACGCAAAATAAAAACAAAAAGGGAGGCATACATGAAAAAGAGAAGCATAATTGCGATGATCGCGGCGGCTGTGCTGCTGGTGGCAGCCGGCTGCGGGAAAACAGCGGCGGAGGACCGCGGAAGCAGCGCCGAACAGAAGACGGAAAGCGCTTCGGAGGCTGTTTCGGCGGAAACACCGGAGCGTGCTGAGGAATCTGAAACCGCGGAAGAAACTGCGCCGGAAGAGACCACGGAAGCCGCGGCAAAAACCGAACCGGAGTCCGAATCGGCGGCGGCTCAGGAGATTGTCATCCCGGAGCTTTCGATTCCCGAAAAAGAGCTTCCGGACTCGGAGGCGCTGCGGTTTGTGCGGAATCTCGGAGTCGGATTTTCCGTCGGAAACACCTTTGATGCCTATGTGGACGGCGGGCTCGCGGATGAAATGAAAACAGAGACGGCCTGGGTTCCGGTTGCACTGACCAAAGAGACGCTCCAGGCCTACCATAAGGCCGGTTTCGACTCCGTCCGCATCCCGGTTTCGTGGCACAATCATGTATCCGATGACTTTACCATTTCGGACAAATGGCTTGCCCGCGTAAAGGAAGCCGTGGACTGGGCGATCGACGACGGAATGTACGTGATCCTGAACATTCATCATGACAACCATCCGGAGGCAAATGCGTTTTACCCGGACCAGGAGCACCTCGAACAGTCCAAAAACTATGTAAAGAGGATCTGGGAGCAACTTTCGGCGGAATTCGGCGGATACGACGAACGCCTGATTTTCGAAGGCCTGAATGAGCCGCGGCTCGTGGGCACGGACCTGGAGTGGACGTTCCGGAGCGGCGATTCAAAGTCCGACGAGGCGCTTTCCTGCATCAACGAACTGAACCAGCTTTTTGTCGACACGGTCCGCGCATCGGGCGGAAACAACAGCAGCCGCTATCTGATGGTTCCGGGCTATGCGGGATCTCCGGACGGCGTGCTTTCGAAAAACTTTACAGTTCCTTCGGATCCGGCGGATCCCTCGGGGGAGCAGCACCGGATCATTCTCGAGGTTCATGCCTATACGCCCTATGATTTTGCGCTGAAACCGGGGGGCGGATGGTTCTTCGACGCTTCGATGAAGGTCTGCACCAAGGACATCGACGCTTTCATGGACAAGCTGTACAGCAGCTATGTTTCGAAGGGTGTTCCGGTCATTATCGACGAGTTCGGCGCGGTTTCCCGCCTCAATAAGGACGGAGAACCGAATGTCCAGAACCGCGTCGACTATTCCGCCTACTATGTCGCGGCCGCACGCGCCCGGGGCATGAGCTGCTTCGTCTGGGACAATGGAGCGTGGGAAGGAGACGGGGAGCTGTTCGGACTCTACAGCCGCAGCGGGAAGTACTTTATTTTCCCGGATGTTGTCGAGGCGCTCGTGAAGTACGGAAAGTAAGGGGGAATACAGCCGCTTTATTCCGGTGTTCTTATTTGTTCTTCCTGCCGGCTGCAAATCCGGGGGAAAGCGGTCTGGGCAATTCAGCGGCATCTCCGGGATTTCACTCAAAAATCCAATAATTCAGGGCAAAAAGAAACCGAGGAAACTGCTGAACCTGCATGTTTCCCCGGTTTTCTGATGGAGCATACGGGACTCGAACCCGTGGCCTCCACACTGCCAGTGTGGCGCGCTCCCAGCTGCGCTAATGCCCCGCGACGCATGTATCATAGCACAGTTTTCCCGTGATGGCAAGCGGTTTTTCACATCATTCGTCGAGGACTGGGAGATCGAAAACAAAAATGAAATCCTGAAATTTGAAATTTCTGAGAAGCTTTCACGAGATACTTGCATTTTCCGGTTGATTTTAGTATCATACAGAAAGAATGTTTTACTGAGCTGTTTCGGATGATTCAGCAGCTTGAACGGAATCAGGAAGCCGGCAGTTTTCCGGCCGGCGCCTGTTATGAAAAAGGAGATCGATATGGCGGAGAAGGAACAGAACACCCGGAAAAAGGGCAGTTTCAAAAGGCGCGGCGAAGGCCTCGGCACCGGTCCTGTCGGAAACGGCCCGAGAGGGGAGAAGGCGGAACAGCCGAAACCGCAGCAGACCCAGCAGCAGAGCGGCTGGGCGAATCTGCAGCAGAAGCCGAACAATACGGGAAGCTCCCAGCAGCCGAAACCGCAGCAGACCCAGCAGCAGAGCGGCTGGACCAACCTGCAGGCGCCGAACAACACCGGAAGCTCGCAGCACAGTCAGCAGCCGAAACCGCAGAACCTGCAGTCGTCCGGCAGTACCGGCGGCAGCATGGGGGGCGGCGGAATCATGAGCTCTCTCCTTGGCGGAGGCAGCGGATCCGGCGGCGGCAAACGCGGCGGCGGATTCCTGAGGATTATCCTGTTTGTGATCATGATCATTGCGA
>CACYBV010000025.1 GCA_902772745.1 uncultured Eubacteriales bacterium | reverse complement strand
TATTTCATGCGGTTGATATAGGCAAAAAAACTGTTCATTCAATTTCCTCCCGGGTCAGGTTCCTTAGCCAGATGTCGGTGCGGAAGCGAAGGTAAAGGAAGGGGAATTTCACAATCTCATCGCAGCACATCACCATGTAGACAGCCATGACCGGCCAGTGAAAAACGAAGCATCCGAGCATCGAAAGGGGAATCGCAAAGCACCAGGTCGCAAGAAAGACGCTGTAAGCATCGTATTTCGCGTCCCCGCCCGCCGGAAGCACACCGACCGTAAAAATCGTATTGTAGGCGTAGGCAAACATATACAGAAGATGATACAGAAGCATCCACACGAGATACTGTTTCGCCGCGGGTTCCAGTGCGTAGAAAACATAAACCAGCACGCCCATGGCCGCGATCAGCCCCATGTTCACAAGCCCGTTCACAAAAGATATGCCGAAGCAGCGCCGTCCGTAAGCTTTCGCTTTTTCAAATTCGCTCTTTCCGAGCATTTTTCCGAGGATGATCCCGGCGCCTGATGCGATTCCGTGCGTCAGTCCCTGCATCAGGGTCTGCGCGACGCCGGTTACGGAGTAAGCCGCCGTGACATCGGTCCCGAGGTGCCCCATAATGTAGGCGTGCACCGTCATCGAAAGTCCCCAGGAAAGCGCGGATGCAAGCATTCCCGGCGCGACATGCCAGAGGTCTTTTTCAAAATCCTTCGAGAAAAACTTCAGACTCTCGAAGTCCGGATGAATGTGGTCTTTCTGCCGGGACTCCGCAATACAGATGATCATCGCGATCGCTTCTACTGCGATTGTCGAATACGCCGAGCCGTTTGCCCCGAGTCCCTGCCATTTCCCGACCCCGTAGATCAGGAAAAAGTCCGCTGTCATGTCGACAATGACGGTAACTGCCGAAATCCAGAGGCACATTTTCACGCGTCCCTGCATCCGCATCATCATCAGGTAAGACTGGGCGATCCCCGAGAACAGATAGGAAAATCCGACGATTCGAAGGTATCCCGCGCCGATCCGGATCATTTCCTTATCCGGCGTGAAGAAGCGCATCAGCGATTCGGGTATGAGAAGCGTCAGCGCGAAAAACACAAGAGAAATCCCGAGGGAATACCGCATCGCCATGCTGAGGAAGCGTTTCGCATTCCTCTGGTCGCCCTTCCCCATGTACTGCGCGACCAGCACGCCGACAGCCCCGATGATCGAGCCCGTGAACAGCGAAAGTACAAAGGAGACCTGGTTTGCGAGGGACACGGCCGCGATCGATTCCTGGTTCAGCCGTCCGAGCATCAAAGCGTCCGACGCGCCGACAAGCGCTCCGAGGAGGTTCTGCAGAGCGAGCGGAACTGCAAGGGTGAGAAGTTCTTTGCCGAAGGCCTTTTTGTCTTCTTTTGTCAGTACCGCCATACGGATCGGCGTTCGTTTTCGTGTCACTTTTACAATCCTCTCTGTCCGAAAAGTCCGATTTAATGTACTCTTCTGAAGTAGCTCTCCAAGATCCGTTTGATATGGGTATATCGTCTTGCATAGCTGTTTTCTACGCGGATCAGCTGCAGTTCGTGCGCATCGCAGATTTTCTTTTTTATCCGATCCCGTTTTTGTATATACTCCGCTTCAAAGTGCTCTTTTCCGTCAAGTTCAATCGCCAGCATCGGAATCTCTTTCTGTTCCTGGCGCCGATAGATCACAAAATCGAAACGGCCCATATAAAAAAGATCCGTGTGCGTGATATTTTCCTCAAACACCTGTGAAATCGGCACTTCTTTATGAATCACATAACGGTTTTGGGTGAGCCAGATATTTTCCAGCGCATGCGTCAGGCTGGTCAGAAATGCCGCCTCAGTTTCCGTGCTGAAAGGCTTCACGCCGAGTGCCCGGGATTCGTTTTCCCGGGAAGTAATCGTTGTCTCACCGTTCGTTCGAACGTACTCAATCAGTTCATACAGGTCGTCGCCTCCGTCTTTTCCCGCATCATGCAGTTTTTGAAGGCTTTCGATATCTGCAAGGACAATCAGCTGTTCCCTTGCCCGGGAAGTCGCAACATTCAGAAGCTCCTTGTTGTTCTTCAGCCAGTTGTAGGTCCCCTGATACGTTTTCCCCGTGACTGCCGTCGAAAACAGGATCACATCTTTTTCATCTCCCTGAAACGCATGAACGGTCCCGATCGGAATATCATGAATTCCCTTCTCCCGCAAAAGCTTCTCAATAAGCATCCGCTGATTGACAAATGGCGTAATGATTCCGATCGACCGATTCCGGTTCATTTCCACGTATTGTACAGCCGCCTTCGCCTCCGAAAGAGATGTGTTTTTTCCTTCCTGTTCCGCATTCGGGAAAGCAGAAAGCAGAAGCGGCTTTTCCGAAGTGCTTTTTGTACAGATCCTAAGCTGGCCGTTGTAGTACTTTTTATTGTTGAAATCGATGATTTTCCGGCTGCAGCGATAATGATTATGCAGGAGGACCTCATCGCTGACGGAATCGCTTGCAAGAAATGTCTTGTATATCGAGTTCTTTTTATAGTCATACTCGTCGCTGATCTGATAACGTTTCTTCAGTTCTTCATTGACCGGATCATCCAGAAGGATAACCGGATTCAGCTGCTGGGGATCGCCTACCAGCATCAGATTCTCTCCTCGGAGAATCGGCACGAGAGAGACTGCGGTATTGCACTGGCTCGCTTCATCCATAATCACAAGATCAAACAGGGGCTCCGGTTCGCCGAGTCTGTGCGCCCCGATACAGGTAGTTGCGATCACCGGAAATACGCGCTGCAGAAGACGGATATTGTCTGATTTTGAGAGAAACTTATTGAACTCCTCCACCAGCGTCGTATCATTTTCGATACCGAGAATCCTGCGGAATTCCCCGTATTCTTCTCCCTGAAGCCTCTGCCAGCAGTGTGCGGATGTATAGTACAGAAACTGCTTCAGTTCCGAGTCATTGTTGTCGAGAAGCGAAAGTGCCTCCTCTTCCGTCACATTTCCGAGCTGCGTGATTCTGTTATCGATGTCCCGGATCTGGCGGTTGCGAAGATCTGACTCAAATGCAACCATGGAAAGGGAGACGCCTGTCTTTTCCTGTTCTTCAATCATCCGCTGAAGCGTTTCCTTTCGTTCAGAAAGGTCCAGAAGCTCGTCGTATTTCTGCATCAGCCGATTGAATGCACGCGCGCGTTCCGTTCTTCCATCCTTTCTGCGGTTCAGCGTATCAGAAAAAACCCGGATATCCTTTGTTTTCTCCATGCCCCTCAGAATCGCCTGAGATGCCTCTTTCACCTTCCCGACATTTCCGAGACGGAGGATCGGAAAAAGAATCTCCCGTCCCTCATACTTCATGCCTCTAAGTTTGTCGACAACGCCATCGATGGGGGTGTTGTTGTAAGAGGAAAACAGGACTGTCCGTTCATTGAAAAAGGCCGTCAGGATCGTCCCGACAATTGTGCTGGTTTTCCCGGTCCCAGGAGGTCCCTGCACATACGTAAGCGGATACTTCATCGCATTATTGATTGACAGGAGCTGATCGAGATTTACCCTGCGGTCCGGAAGCGCCGGAGGATATACTTTTCTGGATTGCTGGGGGCGTTCCAGAAGATCTCCGAAAAACGCGCGAAGGGGAACCGGAGGGGAATCCAGCTCCATCAGTTTCCCGATGCCCTGGTATTCCCGGTGAAGATCCAGCGCAACTTCGCCTTCGATACCGACAATATACGGCATATCATCCACGCGCATCGAGGCAGGCTGCGTCTTTTGGATCCGGTCCTTGATCAGTTCCCTGTTTTCATCAAAATGGTCTAGAAGTTCATAATCTTCCGCGTCCAGGAAACGTCGCGCCGATATCTTCTGACCGCCGTCCAGCGTAAACTCCCTGCAGACCGTAATTTCATCATCCGGTCTCAGGCAGCGGTCCTTGATACTGAAATGCAGCTTCCGGTATGCAAGTAAATACAGCCCTTTCTCTGTCAGGATACTGAGTTCGTTCAGGACAAGCTGCTGATATTTTTTCTTCCCGTTCTTTTTCTCACGGTTCTTCTCGGTCTGCAGCTGAAACTGAAAATACCGCACAATGTCCTGAAACTGATCCTCTGACAGGTCAAACTGTTTTTTTCCGACCACAAGATCGTCGTCGATATAACGGAACAGTTCAAACTCCCTAAAATAGGGAGTAAAGTCCAGCAGATTGCACTGCTCAAGATAATTCAGGATTTTCAGGTTCGCGCTGTTTCCGAATATCTTCTGATAGCGGTACGGATTCTCCGAAATATCCCGGATCAGATCCGTATTTCGCTCACACCAGGTGCCCTCAACAATCTGAGCGGTTAATATTGAGCGCAGGAAAATTTTGTCCAGTCTGGTTACCGTATACTTTCCGAGATGCAGCCCTTCGACATCCAGCACTTCACCGACAGGGTCCAGATTCCGCACCGCAATCCAGTACTTTGTCTGCTCCCCGCTTTTATTCCGGTATTCGATGCTCAGCCATTTTCCTTCATGTATCGCGCGGAAAATGTCGCGGTATACAGGCTCCATCAGGCCGCTTACTCCTCCCCCACAAGATGTACCGCAGTCGCTTCATGTCCGACCGCCGGCAGGAATTTTTCAAAGACATCCTTCGTCCGCATCTTCAGGCTCGAGGTATTGACGCAGGGGTGACAGCCGATGTATTCATCCCGAAGCAGGTCTTCGTCAATCAGAAGCTGCACCTCGTGATCCCTGTCGTTCATGAGGCCCATGACGGAGACCGCGCCCGGCTCGATATCGAGGTATTTCAGCATGTTTTCGGGGCTGGCGAAGGAAAGTCTCGAGGAACTGATCTGTGCGGAAAGTTCTTTGGTTTTGAAGACTTTATCGCCCGGCATCATCAGGAGGTAGAACTTCGTCGCCTGCCGGTTGCAGAGAAAGAGATTCTTGCAGATCACGATCTCCAGAATCCGGTCAATTTCCTGACAGGCCTCCATCGTACCCGCCGGTTCATGATCGGTCCGGAAATATTCGATGCCGAGCCGGTCGAGAAAATCGTAGACGCGGATTTCCCGTTCAAGTCTCCCTTCCGTATTTTCCGGTCTTCCCCTGTACAGTTCCATGATCCGTTAGATTCCTCCGCTTCTGTCAAAAAGTACCAATCGCTAAAATTATATCAGAAAAAGGATAGTTTGAAAAGACCGGGGCGAAAAAAACCGGCAATGACTGCCGCTGAGAAAAGGCAGTCTTTGCCGGATGTTATGGCCGGAATCAGGCGCGTGAAGACCCGCTCAGTCTTCATTCGTAATAATGCTCATAGTCCGGGAGATCGAGCCATTCCGGCGTGTTCATGAGAAGGTCTGTGATCAGGCTGAAATCCTTCATGAAAGTATCTGCAGCATTTTTCACACCGGGATCCTCGATCGCGTAGAAATATCCGTTTCGAGTCCGGATTGTATGAGACTGATCCCCGATCGTTACAGTCAGTTCCAGAATGCTCGGCGGCTCGCATTCCGCATTCGGATTCGGCTTGTAGTTTCCGGGGTAGGCTTCATAATTCATGTCCACAAGCGCCGCCCAGATTTTTTCCCGTTCCTCGTCTGTCAGAAAATGCGTAGTTTTATAGTCTTCGGGATTCGTCGCGTCCGTGGTCTTCACAAGTGTCCCGCTCGTACTGTCGTAATGCGAATACCCGTAAGCGCCCCACTGCAGGCGGATCTCAAAATCCGGAAGTCCGAAGGGGCTGTCTTCTGTGATGATATGATAGCCCATCCCGCGCAGGGTCCGGATCTCTTCCGACGGAATGTCCTGCTCCGTTCCTTTTCGGACAAACCGAAGCCCGATCGGAGAAACACTTCCGGGATAGGTTTCTTCAACGAAACTGCTTTTTACTTCAATGATATCGCCTGTCTGAAGCGGCTCCAGGACAGCTGTCATATCATCCGTCAGATTGTACATACAAGAGGGGCCGGAATTCTTCAGATAAACCATCGGATCAGACGCGCTCTTCAAATAGATTCCTTCCCACCAGCCGGCGTCCGGATTGTCCGATTGTGTCTTCTTCTCCAGAATCTCCCGCACTTTCATACCGTCGATTTTCACCACAGGGAAGAATGCCTGCCGATCGTAGTGCCCGTCCCGGCAAATGACCGCCATATCCTCTTCCCAGTTCAGGAAGAAAATATAAGTGTTCATGGCCGCTTCCGAATTCATATTGTCCGGCGTTATACGCCAGTTTACAGAGGTATCGTATTCGAAGACCAGGCGTGAACGGTCCGCCGGCGGATTGTCGAGCCGGATCATCTGGACCATATTCAGGATTCTGCTGCCGTCCTTCCCGGCATCCCAGCTCTTTTTGATCAGCTGATAAATTTCTTCATATTCTTTGTCCGAAGATTTCAGTTCACACTCCTGTCCGTCCCAGTACGCAATCATCCGGTCCGGTTTCAGGAGATTCTGATAATCCGGCGTCTTTCTGCATGCCGGAAGCAGCATCGCAGATGCGGAAAAAAGAAACAGAAAGGCGGCAGCCTTCAGAATTCTGTCAGTTAAACTGTATCTCGACTGATTTTTCATGCGGGTTCC
>CACYBV010000024.1 GCA_902772745.1 uncultured Eubacteriales bacterium | reverse complement strand
GGTGGAGTCGATGCACATGACGGTCATCAGCGCCTTTGCGGTCGGCGCACCCACGTTCCTGCTGCAGTTTGAGCCGAGCTATGCCAGGGTGGAGGATAACTTTATCCAGCGCGTCATGCATTTCGCGCTGCCCGCGGGCATCACAATCGCGCTGATTTCCTATATACTGAACAACGTCGGCCTCCTTGTGGACCGCAGCAATGCATCCATGCTGACGACGATGTGCGTGCTGAATATCGGATATATTTATTTCTATATGCTGCGCCGCGTTTACCAGCCGATGAACTGGTTCCGCCGGGTCGTCATCTACGCGATGCAGGCAGTGTTCTTCCTGGTAATCATTTTCGGACAGTATATTCTCGAGCTTTCAAACCTGTCGATCACGGGTGTCGTCATTATCCTTGTGGTTGTGACCTTCAGCCCGATGCTTGAAGACCTTCTGGAGCGGGGCTTTGACCTTCTGGACGAATGGTGGAAGAAAAGACCGAAAAGGACCGGTCGGTGGAAACCTTTCTGGAAGCGGGATGAATAAAAAAACAGGAACCATGAAACGGATCAAAGCGCTCATACCTGTGCTGCTTCTCCTGCTCACGGCCTTTGGCTGCGGCAGCAGGGAAGGACGGCAGACTGCGGACATTATCATAAAAACACAGACGGAGGGAGAAGAAACCGGGGAGACGGAAGAAGGAATAAACCTGACGGAAACACCGGCAGAAAGAAAAACTTCGGAAGTGCCGGAGACAGAATCGGAGATTCTGTCCGATACCGAGGCGCCGGCCCGGACTGAAACCGAAGCTCCGGCCGAAACGGAAACGCTCATCGAAACCGAAACGGAGACTGAGACGCAGGCGCCGTTTCAGACAGAAGAGACGAAAGAAACGGAAAGCGAACAGGAAGCCCGCGTAGGAAAAGAAATTTTCTTCGGACACTATGTGGACGCCGGCATCGCGGCGCTGAATACGAGAACCCTGCAGGCGGAAGGTTCCTGCCTGTATGATGTGCTTTCAGAGCCCTTATTTACGGCGGAATCCGTCCGGACGATGATCGGAACCTACGCCTTCCCCGAAACAGCATACCTCGGAACGGAGGAACGGACGGATGACGCGGTCCGGAGAATCGCTGAAAACCGGAACCTCGGGGGGCTGACGGAAGAAAGTTTTTCGGTGCGTTACGCGCTCCTTACTGAAAACGCGGACGTCCGGGGCTTCCCGAGTATGCTTCCGGCAAAAAACGAACTCACAAACGAGTCTTTCGATCTCCTTCAGGAAAGCATGTTTTCCATCGGCGAAGGAGTTCTCGTACTTCATGAATCTTCAGACGGACTGTTCCTCTTTGTGCAGGGAAGCAATTACTTCGGCTGGATCGAGCGCAGGAAAGCGGCTTTCTGCAGCCGGCCGGAATTTCACTCGTATCTGAGCTCGGAATATTTTCTCGTCGTACTGAAGATGCGGCATATGATGGGCACGTATAATCTGAGACTCGGGACGGTTATCCCCTATACGGAGAAGAGCGGTACGGGCTATACGGTGCTTCTTCCGGGAGCAGACCATGATGGGAATCTTCAGCTCAGGACGGAATATCTGTCCGCCGATCCGGAAGCGCTGTCCGAGGGTTTCCTGCCTTACAGCGCGGAGGACCTTGCAGCCCGAAGCTTCGGCCTGACCGGTTTCCCTTACGGATGGGGCGATACGAATGAGTATTACGACTGCTCGTCGACGGCCGGGCTTCTGTACCAGTGCTACGGCATCCGGCTTCCGCGGAACACTTCGCGGATGAAGTCCTATGACGGCGGCGGAGAATTTGCCGTTTCCGTCGAAGGCCTGTCGGATGAGGAAAAGCTGGCGGTTTTGTCCGGGCATCCGGGTGCGGTGCTCGTGATGAAGGGGCACGCGATGATCTACGGCGGAATCCGGAAGGATGCGGACGGATCGGAACACTATATCGTTGTTCACGCGAACAGCGGGTTTTACGACAGCCCCACTGCCGATGTTTTCCATGAGGTCTATGCGGTGGCGGAAGCGGACCTTCTCGGCCTGTACCGTGCGAACGGGGAGCGTTTCCTTTCGGCAGTGCACACGATTCTCTATTTTGAATAAGCTTACAGCACTTTTTATAAACAGCTGCCGAAAAATCCGGCGGCGGAGGAGAAAACATTTATGGGAAAAAAGTACGGTGTTAATGAACTCAGATCGATGTTCCTCGATTATTTCGAGAAGGAGAACGGCCATCTTCGGATGAACAGCTTTTCCCTTGTTCCGCACAATGACAACAGCCTTCTGATCATCAATTCGGGCATGGCGCCCTTAAAGCCTTATTTCACGGGGCAGGAGATTCCTCCGAGGCGCCGCGTCACAACCTGCCAGAAGTGCATCCGCACGGGCGACATCGACAACGTCGGCAAGGACGGCCGCCACGGGACATTTTTTGAAATGCTCGGAAACTTCAGCTTCGGCGATTACTTCAAGAAAGAGGCCATCCACTGGACCTGGGAGTTTCTGACCAAATATGCCGGGCTCGATCCGGACCGTCTGTACCCGTCGATCTATCAGGACGATGACGAGGCTTTTGAAATCTGGAACAAGCAGGAAGGAATCCCGGCGGAGCGGATCTACCGTTTCGGCAAAGAGGACAATTTCTGGGAGCACGGCTCCGGCCCCTGCGGCCCCTGTTCGGAGGTCTACTATGACCGCGGCGAAAAGTACGGCTGCGGCAAGCCCACCTGCGGCGTCGGCTGCGACTGCGACCGTTATATCGAGGTCTGGAACGATGTGTTCTCGCAGTTCAACAACGACGGGCACGGAAACTACACAGAGCTTGCACAGAAGAACATCGATACCGGCATGGGCTTGGAGCGCCTTGCGGTCGTTGTCCAGGACGTGGACTCGATTTTCGAGATCGACACCCTCCGCGCGCTGACGGAACATGTCGGCGAAATCGCCGGTGTTGCCTATAAATCCAATGAGAAGTCGGATATTTCGATCCGCATTATTACGGACCATATCCGTTCCGTGACCTTCATGATCTCGGACGGCATCATGCCCTCAAACAACGGCCGCGGCTATGTTCTCCGGCGGCTTCTTCGGCGCGCGGCACGTCACGGAAGGCTCCTTGGCATCCGCACGACCTTCCTTTCGAGCCTTGCGGAAACCGTCATCGAAACCTCGAAGGACGGCTATCCGGAACTTGAAGAAAAGAAGGCAATGATCCTTGCCGTGATCCGCGAAGAGGAAAATAAATTCAACCGTACGATCGACACCGGTCTTTCGATCCTGTCGGAGGAGATGGAAGAGCTGAAGAAGAGCGGAGAAACGGTGCTTTCCGGAGATGCGGCCTTCCGTCTGTACGACACTTTCGGCTTCCCGAGAGATCTTACGGAGGAAATCCTCGCCGAGCAGGGACTGACACTTGATGAGCCGGGCTTTGATTCCGCCATGGAGGCGCAGAAGAATGCAGCCCGTTCCGCCCGCGCGGTCTCAAATTACATGGGCAAGGACGCGACGGCCTACGACGAGCTGGATCCCTCGGTGACCAGTGAATTCGTCGGCTATGACAGATATGAAAACGAGTCCCTCATCAGCGCGATGGTGCTTCGCGACGAGGACACAAAGGACGAAAACGGAAAGATCGCGGACTTTGGCGCGATTGTCGATACGCTTGAGGAAGGCGACAAAGGTGCGCTCATTGTCCGGGAGTCTGTTTTCTATGCCACTATGGGCGGCCAGGAAGGCGATTTCGGCGTGATCGAAAGCCCGCACGGCAAATTTATCGTCCGTGAGACCAGAAAGCTCCAGGGCGGCAAAATCGCGCACGTGGGCGAAGTGGAGTCCGGCTCTTTTACGCTCGGGGATACGGTTACCCTCAGGGTAGACGAAGAAAACCGCAGAAACACCTGCAAAAACCACAGCGCGACACATCTTCTGCAGTTTGCTTTGAGGACTGTCCTCGGCTCCCACGTGGAGCAGGCGGGTTCCCTGAACAACGCCGCAAGGCTGCGCTTCGACTTTACGCATTTCACCGCAATGAGCGCGGAAGAGATCAAAAAGACCGAGGACATCGTCAATCAGAGCATCCGAATGGCGCTTCCCGTCGTGACGGAAGTTCTGCCTCTTGAAGAAGCCAGAAAGCGCGGTGCGATGGCGCTTTTCGGAGAGAAATACGGCGAAACCGTCCGCGTCGTCACAATGGGCGAATCGATGGAATTCTGCGGCGGTACGCATGTGAAAAACACCGCGGACATCATGACGTTCAAGATTGTATCGGAATCCGGAATAGCGGCCGGCGTCCGCAGAATCGAAGCGATCACCGGCGACAACGTGCTTGAGTATTACCGGAAGGCGGAAGAGGAGCTTACGGCAGCCGCAGCGCTTCTTAAGACCAATGCGGGCGGTCTGTATCACCGCATCGAGAGCCTCCTTTCGGAGAACAAGGCCCTCCAGTCCGAGAATGAAAGCCTGAAACAGAAGCTCGCGAAGAATGCGGCGTCGAACATCCTCGACAATGTACAGGATGTCAAAGGCATCAAAGTCCTGACCGCGAAAGTCGAAAACGTCGACATGAACGAACTTCGGAACCTGTCAGACGATCTTCGGGACAAACTCGGCGACTGCCTGATCCTTCTGGCATCGGAAAAGGACGGAAAGGTCAGCCTGATCGCTGCAGCCGGCGACAATGCGGTGAAGCGCGGCGCGCACGCGGGAAACCTGATCCGGGGCATCGCATCTCTGGTCGGCGGAGGCGGCGGCGGACGTCCGAACTTTGCGCAGGCCGGCGGAAAGAACCCCGGGGGCATTGACGAAGCTATTCGGAAAGCCGCTTCTCTTGCCGAAGAAATGATCGTATGAAACGGGCGGTAAAGGGCCATTACGGATATTTGAAGCAGCGGAAGACAAACCTTTTTGTCTTCTCCCTGATCATTGCGGCTGTGATTGCCGGGATCGCCGCCTACGGCATCATCATGAGGGGCACGACCAAAAACTGGTACTCGATCATCGCGGCGCTTCTCGTGATTCCGCTTGCGATGCAGATTTCGACGCTGGTTCCGATGCTGAAGCACAAGGACCGTCCGAAAGAAGAGTACGACAGGATCCGCAGCCTTGCGGGTTCCGGAATCCTGGACACCGGACTTTTGATCGCGGGAAAGGACGGGAAAGCCTTTGACCTTGCCTATGCCTATGTCCATGAAAACGGTATCTTCTGTTATATTCCGGACGAAAAGCTGAACGCGCAGGAGATCGAGGAATACCTTCACGGGTTTTTAAGGCTCTCGGATCTGGACGGCGATCTCACGGTTTATAAAAACCTGAAAAGCTTTGAAAAACGCCTGCAGGGACTTCCCGGATCCGACCGGGATACCGCAGACGAGCGTCTCCTGCAGCAGGAAGGCGTGCTTCGCGCAATCAGCATGTAAAACATCCGTCATTCCGGATGAAGCCTGGAATTTCACCCGGGAAGGAATTATCTGTACATCGGAGCAATACTGTGATTGAAATTACGCTTGGCTCAAATCAGTCGAATCAGCGGCTGGACAAAGTCCTGCAGCGCCATCTCAGGGAGGCGCCTCCGGGTTTTGTCTACAAAATGCTCCGCAAAAAAAATATCACGCTGAACGGAGAAAAGGCGCTCGGGAACGAGCAGACCGTTTTCGGGGATACGGTGCAGTTTTTTCTCTCGGAAGAGACATACCTCAAAATGAGGGGGAAGGAAAAACCGCACAATATCGAAGACATCAGTTTTCCGGAAATCCCGGTGCTTTACGAAGACAATGATGTCTGCATTTTCCTGAAGCCGGCGGGGATTCTTTCCCAGAAAGCGACGCAGTACGACGTCTCCGTAAACGAATGGGTGGTACTCCGCGCGAGAAGAAACGGTATTATTTCGGACTCCGATTTCGAGTCCTTCCGTCCCTCCGTCGTGAACCGCCTGGACCGGAATACTTCGGGCATTATGTGCGCGGGCCTATCGCTGCGCGGACTGCAGGTACTTTCGGAGCTGTTCCGGGAACACAGGATCCGGAAATTCTATTACGCGCTTGCTGCAGGAAGAATTGAAAAACCGCGGGAATTCTCTTCCTGGCTCGTCAAGGACCGGCGGACCAATAAAGTGAGGATTTACGCGGACAATGTACACGGAGCGGAGCGCATCCACACGGCGGTGAAGCCTCTTAGGGTGTATTCGGACCGGACGCTTCTTCTTGTTGAGATTTTCACAGGGAAAAGCCACCAGATCCGCGCGCAGCTCGCATCATCCGGTCATCCGATTCTTGGAGATCCCAAGTACGGCGACCCGGAGATGAACCGGAAGTATCATCTCGGGATGCAGTGCCTTATGGCCTGCAGACTGGAATTCCCCGGGGACTGCGCTCTTTCCGATCTCGCCGGAAAAGTATTTGAAACGGAGGCACCGAAAGAGTGGCCACTTGGAACAGCAGGGGACTGAGGGGATCGTCCTTTGAGGAAATGATCAACTACACGATCGAGGACTACAGGACAAGGCATCTTGCGCTTCTGCAGAAAGTTCCGACGCCGATTACCCCGGTGAACATCGACCCCGAAAGCCGCCACATTACACTGGCGTATTTCGACAGGCAGAG
>CACYBV010000023.1 GCA_902772745.1 uncultured Eubacteriales bacterium | reverse complement strand
CCGCTTACTCCACGGTTTCTTCAACTGTCTCTCCGGCCGTTTCTTCAACACTTCCGGCTTCCGGTTCATATTCGCCTTCCTGTTCGATTGGCTCAAAACTTTCCAGCCGATGGTCTTCGACGATAAAGGATCCCTCATCATCCGACCGGATTGTCATAACAAGCTGTGCACCGGCCGTATCTGAGCGTACCGTCACATCCGCTGTTCCGCTTGTTCCGCCGTAAGAAAGGAGGAGAACAACCTGATTCGGAATTTCCCCTTCGCCCCAGCTCAGATCCAGCTCTCGCACAAAAACAACCGCTTCATCCGAAGAAGCCGCTGTCCAGTCCTGATGCATGGTCAGGTAGGTTTCCGGCTGCAGATCATCCTTCAGCATCTGTTCGAGCTCGTCCTTGTGCTCCAGGAGAACTTTTCTCAGTTCCTCCGCGCTGCAGGGTTCGCCGGTAAAAGGATTCTTATAGCTGTCCTCCGCAGCCGCAGGTTCGCCGGAATACGAATTCGTATGGCTGTCTTCGGGAACCGAATCATTTTCTATCCATTCAAGGAGCTCCTGCAGGTTCTCTTCCAGCATGGCTTCTTCCTGCTGAAGGTTGGCCGTGGATTCTGTCCTCAGCCAGTTGTCCTCGATGAATACAAGAATCGTCCCGTCTGCCTCATCCCTTTGGATGATATAAGGATGCTCCGAATCCGCTCCGCCTTCCACCGCTGTCTGGACCTGTTTCACGCCTTTAAAGACAAATTCCCTGACGAAATTGCCTTCTTCGTCCAAAGCGGTATACAGGGAAAACTCCATCTCATAGGTCCTTGTGTAAGGATCGTCGCCTTTCTGCAGGCCGAAAACCGCCGAAGGATTGCCTGTCTCGCTGCTGATCAGTGAGAAATTGCTGGTTTTATCGGGCTGGGATGCCGGTGCGCTGACCGTCATGCCTTCACTGGTGCTGACCAGGACCCAGTCGTAGTCCGGAGCCTCACTGCGGTCCAGCGAAAGGTCAATGCCCCCCTCCGAATTCTCCTGCCAGGTATACGAGAACGGAAGTCCTTCTTCGCTTCGGTGGATCTTTTTCCGCCTCGCCGAAACAACCAGGATGATCGTAACGACCGCCGCAGCGATTACAGCCGCGCTGATTGCCGCGATCAGAATAATTTTTTTTCTGTTCTTTTTTTTCAGTATCTGCTCACTCTCAAAAGTGAACTCTTTGTCATCCATAGAATGTCTCTCCTATGTTGATGGATTGAAAGGCACCTGTTCATACAGCCCCTTGGGCCAGCATCCCCATAAAGGGGCGCTGGCCCGATGAACCGAATGATCCGTGGCTTACGGTTCTTTGCTTTCTTCGGCCGAAGAACCGGAGGGTTCCTCACTGGAAGAAGCTTCACTGGAGGGCTCCTCGCTGGAGGGAGCTTCACTGGAAGTCGCTTCACTGGAAGGTGTTTCACTGGAAGAAGCTTCACTGGAGGGCTCTGTGTCGGAATTATCCGGCTCCGATGAACTCGACGCAGCGGTTTCCGAAGGCTTCCGTGCTTCTTCTGCCGCCTTATGTGCCGAACTCATCCGGTCATAATCCGCCTGCAGCGTATCGGTTTCAGACTTCACTGTCACGACGAAGCTCATAATCTCCTCATTCGTGCCCGCACTCTTAACCGTAATAACATAGCTTACGGATGCACCGCTGGCATTCAGAGGTGCCTCAAGGAGAATGTCTGAGGTCCCGGCGCTGAAAGATCCGTCTTCGAGTCTGTAATACTGAATATCATTCAGCACGCTCTGCGCGGCATCGCGCTCCGCATCCGTTGACTCTGCGGCACTCAGGATCGTATTCGCTTCAGATTCATAGCGAAGAAGCATGTCCTCCGTATACTTGTGCTGTGCGGTCAGGTCCGCCTTACCCTTCGCCTGTGTCGCAGGATCATAGCTGTTGATGGTCGCCGTAAATCCGCTTGCCGCACCGGCTTTCGGAGTCAGCACGATGCTCTCGCGGGATCCGATCAGGGTACTCATCTGGTCATTGTTTCCGAGCGTTTCGTTAGCCACCGTATTGCCGTCCGCATCGAGGACGCGCATTTCGGCAAGGGTCTGAAGCTTCTGCCACTCTTCAATCACTTTGTCCAGATTATTTTCTTCTTTGCTGACATAAATGTCAAGCGTGAATGTACTGGCCGGATTCTCCTTCGCAGTCACGACGAACCGGTACTGCAGTTTCTGGTCGCTGTAGTTTCTCGGCGCCTGGAAGATAATGTCCTTTATGTCATCCGCATCACCGGTCGTGGGTCCGGAGACAGAGCCTGTTCCGGCGCGCATCGTATTGATCAGTTCGATGACCTTCTTTGCAGCGTTAATTTCATTCTCATCGGTTGAATCCGGACCGACAGACTGAACCGCCGCATTGTAGATCTTATCCAGTTCTTCCGCCGTATAGTCATAGGTCGGTTTCTCCAGGGTTGCCTGTTCTTCAAGCCCGGTCTCGGGATCAATCTGCATGAACTTCCAGTTATAGCCCTTGGAAGATCCGGATACACGCGTAAGCAGTACCAGCTTGGTTCCGGAAGGCACTGTCAGCATGCCGATTTCAGGACTCTTGAGAGAGGCATCTGTCGTACGGACCGGCTCACTCTGGGGATCAGCTTTGACGAAGAATTCCGGCTCTTCCGGTTCTCCACCGGCTGCTTGTTCCTCTTCCGGTGCATTTTCAGGAATCTGTATCCTGATATTGGTCATTGTCACCATATCTACAAGGAATATGGTTTCGGGCGTTCCTTCGACAATTGTCTTGTCGACTTTTCTCGAAAGGGTCTCGCCTTTGATTCCGATGGTTGCGGCGATACTTTCAGGTTTCCAGGAAACAAACTTCGCGTCATTATTATCATACGGTTCAAGCTCGATATAACGAAGCGATTCAAACTTCGGAATCATGATCTTCATCCGGTCTGTCTTTCCGGACTGCAGTGCGATTCTTCCGGAGTCGGAAGTCGGCTCCGCCTCGAGATACGGCCGGATATCGTTGATCTGGAGGACCTGCTCCGCTCCGTAGATATCATAATATCCGATGTTCGCCTGGACGCGTTCCTTCGTTCCGGATCCCGCAGAGTCCGTATCTACTGCCGTCTTCACATCAATTGTAACCAGTTCGACATCGCCCACGGGGTTGACGCGGGAGGCGACGGAGGACGGCCGGAATCCGTTTTCAAAATCGAAGTATCCGAGAATGTCTCCGTTGTTTCTCTGTGTCGCAATCATGGCATTTTCAATCGTAAGATCGAGGTTTCCGGTTTTCACAACGCTGATGCCGCGGATTTCATAGATTTCTCCGAGGTCAAAGTCGATTTCCACAACCTGTCCCGGCTTCAGGGTCTTATATCCGACATCCGTCAGATATACATATTTGCTTCGGATCTCCTGACTCGGAGCTCCGGCGGGCGAGAAGTACAATGCCACTGCCAGATCCCGTGTCTCGGACACCAGATCCTGTATCGGGTTATTGTAGAGGACCTGCATCAGGAGCCGCTGAACACCCGGATCGGTCTCCGGCCTGTCTCTCAGGGTCATGGTGCTTTTCCTGTCGGCATTCACGACACTGGAAAGATAATAAGTGTCAATCAGTACGCCTGAACGCACCCGCTGAATGATACCGTAATTGATCGGAACTTCCAGCGTGCCGGTTGATGAAGTTTTGACCGAGACCGAGGTGATCGACTCAAGATTCGCTGCAGAGACACCGAACTTCGTGAACACCGGATTTCCGGACCTGTCATAAGAGAAGTCCAGGAGGCCAAGGCCGGAGGTCATTGTTGACATTGTCTGTGCATCGGTATAGTTTATGCTCGCGTTCAGGCCGTAAGAGGTAGGATCTGCCGACCTGTCGGTTACCGACGGATAGATGTAGAGGTTGAGCGTATCATTCTTGGACTTTGGCTCGCGGGCGATGACCGGCGTCCAGCTGTTGGTTTCCTTATCAGTCTTGATCGGCGCATTCTTGAAGGAAATGGGTACCGACATTATATTATGCGTACCGCCGCCGTAAACACTGATCTGATACTGGACAGATTCATCGCTGTTCCATTCCGTAATATACGTCAGATCCGAACCTTCGCCGTATTTGTATGAAAGCTCACCCTCGGCGTTGATGTAGCGCCGTCCCTGCCCGTTGACCAGATGGACAGTAACGTTGCTCACGGTCCAGTAGGTGGAAACATCCGACTTCACATACATCGTCATGTCGTTGAGCTTGGTGATGTCGCTGACATTCAGGAAGAAGCGGTCCGTCTTTCCGGCACGGAAGTTATACTCCGGATTGCTGACTGCGTAAGTCACCTCCGCGCTCTTCATTCCATCGTCATAAGTCCGGGTATTGGAATCCGGCCGGCCCGCAAACGCATTCATCAGGGAAACCATGTCCAGCGATGTCGAATTGCGGACTTCGCCCTTCGCGTCCTCGTAGTGGTAGTCGAAGCTGACGCCGCCGACAAGCTGCTGGCAGTTATCCATCATGGGATTTCCGTCGGGGTCCAGGCCTCTTTCACGCGCGTATTCACCGGTGGTCACGCTGATCAGAAGCCGTGCGCTGTAGGAACTTGCGGTCACTTCGTAAGTTGTCGCGATCTCCGCAGCCGTATGGCCTTTCGTGCCTTCGATGGTTCCCTGCTCACCCGGATCGCGGTAGTCGATGCCGACCCATCCGAGGCCTTCGTCACTGCTGTTTTCAAACAGCCAGGTCGGTGTCAGCGCCGCGTCCGTATTCTGCATGACTTCGATATAATCGATTTTCAGCTTATCATAAATATTACCATTGGAGTCCTGGTCGTCCGGAATGATCTGGAGCGCCGTGAGTTCCCCGTAGTCGATGACTGTCGGAATGTCAAAGAATACATCCGCACCTGTCCGGAATGCGTCGCCGTCGATCTGCTGGTTCGCGAGCACACATCCGGAGGATCCATGTTCAAAAATCAGCTGGAAGTAGAAGAGGTTCGCGGATCCGCAGTCGTCGTCGGTGTTCGTAACTTTATCGCCCGCAACCTTCACGTGAACCGTATAATTACGGCGCGCCTTCGTGAAACCGAGATCCCGCTGCGTATCCTCATAGGTCATGTT
>CACYBV010000022.1 GCA_902772745.1 uncultured Eubacteriales bacterium | reverse complement strand
CATCCTGAAGATGCGCTGTTTTCTTCTCTGGCGCAGGCGCTTCTGCTGCAGTTCCGTCAGTTTACTGTCCATGAAGCACCTCTTTTTACGAGCTCCTGCGAAATCTTGTAAGAGCTCGCAGCTCCGATGACCACTACCATTCCGCAGTCTCTTCTGCCGATTCTTTCAAGCACTTCCGTTACGACAGCATCCGCATCGTCATTCTGCATGATCCTTTCGGAAGCGGCTTCCCATTCCTCTTTCGACAGCGGTACAACATTCTTGTGGACTTCGCGTCCGATATGCGTTTTCGCTATAATCACCTGATCCGCAATTGTCAGTGCATCGATATATTCCTGAAACATCAGCCTCAGCCGCGAAATCTGGTGCGGCTCGAAAACCGCAAGAATTTTCGTGTCCGGATAATAGTCCCGGCACATCGAAAGCACGGAACGGATCTCGGTCGGATGATGCGCATAGTCGTCATAGACCGGAACGCCGCATACATTTCCCACGCAGTCAAAGCGCCTTCCAACGCCGGAAAACGCCTGAAGCGTACGTTTCGTATCCTCATCCGAAACGCCTTCATTACGGGCAATCAAAAGTGCTGCGACCGCATTCTGGATATTGTAATCTCCGGAAATCAGCATTGTGAATGTTTCTGTTTTCCCGTTTTCCGTCACCGTGAAAACCGTATGGCCGATCTTTTTTTCCACAGCGCGGTACACAGCTGTACGGTAAGAAAGCCTGCAGAAAGAAAAATCTTTTTGGGAATCTCCTGTAAAGAAGATCACGGATACGCCGGCCATGGAAGGATATTCCTGAGCAGCTTTCAGCACCTTCAGGGCGCCGTCGCTGTCTCCGTTCAGGATCAGCGTACGAAGATGCCCGCCCTCCGTCAGAAATACGCGGAAACTCTCAAGAAGTTCCGGGAATGATCCGTAGCATTCCGGATGGTCCATCTCGACATTCGTCAGAACTGCGGTTTCCGGGCGGTAATTGTGGAAATTGCGGTTGAATTCGTCTGCTTCACAGACAAAAAGATCCGATTCTCCTGCTTTTCCGCCGGAGCCCCACTTCCGGTATACGGATCCGCCGACACAGGTCGGTGAAAGACCGGCATCGATCAGGATCTCCGATGCGAGGAAGGTGGTCGTCGTTTTTCCGTGGGTTCCTGCGATCGCCGTTACGCGTTTTCCTTCCTGCAGATATTTCCCCATGAATTCCTGCCAGGTCATCAGGATGCCCCGCTCCTTTGCCAGGAGAAGCTCCTCATTGTCCGGTGCAATATCGAATATCGCGGGAGAGACAGCAACGACGTCCACATCCTCCGTAAGGTGCGATCTGCTGTGTCCGGATTCGATCCGGATGCCCCGCTTTTTCAGTTCTTCCGCATAATAAGATTCCGTCTGCATGTCGCAGCCTGACACAAAGAATCCGAGGTCGTGCGCGACCATCGCGATCGATGCGCAGCCTGAGCCGCAGATTACCATAAAATGTACCTTCAGTTTATGATCCGTCATTCCTGCCACCTGAATAGAATAAAACTTACACTAAAAAAGCAGTATAACACAAAAGCCGCCTGTTTTCCAGCGAAATTTCAGCGGCTGTGACATTTTTCGTTTTTTACGCGGTCATGCGGAAAATCAGCATTTCCACCGACATGTTTTCCTGCAGATCCCCGGACTTGACCGCAAGTTCCAGATCCAGTGCTTCCTTCAGGAAAGCATGAAGACTTTCCACACTGAATCTCGATGCTTCCTGCAGAATTTTCCCTGCGATATAGGGACGCAGCTTCAGGGAAGCCGCCATTTCATCCCGGGACCTGCCATCGCGTTCCATTGTCCTGAGAAGCATCATCTGATTCAGCTGACGCGAAATCAGATACAGGATACGCATCGGCGGCTCACGAAGCGACAGAAGGTCGTAATACAGGTCCAGGGATTCGACGCGCTGCCCCGAAGACAGCTTCGCAATCATATCAAATACCCGGTTTTCCGGGCTTCTTGTGACGATAAGGTCCACGTCCTCCGCTGTAATGCTCCCCTTTTCCGCACAGTAATCCAGCAGTTTCTGAAGTTCATTTTCCATGGACTGCATCGAAGGATCACAGATCTCAAAGAAGCGCCGGAATGCATCTTTTGTCACCGACAGTTTCCGTGCGCCGATCTTTTTCAGCACCCAGTCCGAGAGCATACGCTCGTCCGGATGGTTCAGCTCCGCAATATAGCCCTTCTTCTGCACAGCTTTGTAGAGCCGGGTCCTCTTGTCGACTTCTTTTTCGGAGAAAATCACGCAGGCGGTCTCCGGAAGCGTTTCGATCCACCGGTCAAATCCTTCGGACGCCGAACTGAACAGTCCGGTGTCCTCGAGAAGAAGGACTCTTCTTTCCGCAAAGAAAGGCAGCGTATCCGTGAAATCCCGGAGCTTTGAAAGCTCGATGTCCTTTCCGGAAAGACTCCATGCATTCATCGTGTCGTCGCCTGAAGCAGCTTTATAGAGCCGGTTTTTATACTGCGAGACGAGATAATCCTCGTCTCCGTACAGAAGGTACACCGGCGCAAATGTTCTGATTTTGATATCGCCTGCAAGCCGTTTCATAAACCGTGATAAATCTCCGGGACCCGTATTTTTTCATTTGGTCCGCTTACTCAAAAAAGTTTACCACAGAAAACGGTCTTTTTCAAGGAGAAAGCGCCGGATCTCCCGCGTTTTTCCGTCTTCTGCATACAGGCATACCGCACCGCATTCCGCACTTATACAGACAGAAGCGCCGGACTCACGGATTCTTTCGACCGTATGCTGTCCGGGATGTCCGTAAGGATTGTTCCGTCCGCAGCTGATGAAAACCGTTTCGGCCCGAACATCTTTAAGAAACCGCGCAGAGGATGAATACTCCGAGCCGTGATGCGCCGCTTTAAGAAAATCGACATCTTCCGCCGGCATCAGCCGTTCTTCCGTTTCGGCGGAAATGTCGCCTGTGAACAGCGCACGGAAACCGGCGGCTTCCACAAGCAGGACCAGGGATGCTTCGTTTCCGCTGAGACTGCTGTTTTTCTCCGGCGACAGGCAGCTGATTTTCATGTAAGATCCGGAAATAACCGAGCCGCGGCCGACAGTCTTTCCTGAAATCCCCTCAGGTAGTTCACGAAGAACGCCGGCAAATTCATCTTCCCATGAGGCGGTTTCCGGGAGGATCAGCTGTTTCGTTCGGATCACGGGATCGGAAAAAAGCGCCGCAATTCCGTTTGTGTGATCGAGGTCCCCATGAGACAGAAAGACCGCGTCAAGATCCGAAATGCCGTAATACCGGAGTACCGGAAGCAGGACTTCTTTCCCGACGTCGTCCATGGAAGAACTGCCGCAGTCAATCAGGATATGGTGCGATCCCGCCGAGATGAGAAAACAGTCTCCCTGTCCGACATCCAGCATGACAATCCGGGTTTCGTTTTTCTTCAGTTCCGGTGCGCGCAGAAAAAGCAGCTCAGAAAAAAAGAAAGCCATGAGAAATGAAAGAAACAAAAGCCTTCCTCTTCTTCCCGGAATCCGTTCTTTTTCTTCCGGGATCTTCCGCCGCCTGCCAACAAGGAAAATAAAAACCGCAGTCAAAAAAAGAATCGCAAAAAAACAGATATAAAGACGCGCTTTTCCCGGATATCCGTTCACAATCCCGGCACCGGGAAGTTTCCCGAACGCGTTCAGCAAAAACCGGTAAAACCGGAGCATGTAGTGTGCGGTTCCCGAGAAACCGAGTCCTGCCTTTCTGGACAGCGCTGTGAAAAAATTCTCCCCAAACCGCGCATAAGCCCCCAGAAACGCCGCACCAAAGAACCCTGAAAGAAGGGTCATAGAGAGAAGCGGGAGGACCATCACGGAAAGAAGCGGCTGGTACAGGGAAGAAGTGCAGCTGTTTGCGATCTGAAGCGGCATGAGGCAGATCTGAAACAGGAGAATCCGCATAAGCATTCCCGAAAAAGCACCGGTCTTTCGAAAATATTCTTTTACGAGCGGAGAAAGCACGCCGAATGCTGTAAGTGCCGCGAGATAGTACTGCAGGGAAGGGGTAAAAAGAAGCCCCGGCCTGCATAAAAGAAGCAGGATCACAGAGAGACAGGCAGCGGAAAGAAGATCGTATTTCCGCCGGAACAAAGGCGCAGGATAACGAAAGAAAAGCACGAGAAACGCACGTACAAAAGACAGGGAAAAACCGCTCATTGCCGTATAGAAAAAACATGGAATCAGAAGGAGAACCGCACGGATCAGCGGATGATGCATCTGCTTTTTTAAGATCCGCTCGAGAAGCGCCGAAAAAAGCGTCAGATGGAAGCCGGACTGCAATAGGACCCGGAGCATCTGCATCGCCGAAAACTCTTCCTGCAGTGCGTCGAAATCCTCGTCCCGGATACCGAGAAGAAAGGAATTCAGGAAGGATGCGTCTTCTCCGGAAAGTCCGCTTTCAATACCCTTCTGCAGAAAAAGGCGGACACGGTATGCGGCATCAGAAAATGGCAGGAAGGGCTTTTTCGACATCACGACATCTGCGTTACGGACCATCAGAAAACACCCGATCGAGTCATAATATTCACGAAGGTCGAAAACGCCCGGATTTGATGCTTTGGATGCGAGATACGCCTCTCCTTCCACCAGAACCGTTCCGCCGATCTGAAGCCTCGGCTCCGTGCCTTCCCGGAGCCGTACCCTGAGAAGTCCCTCTTTTTTCTTTCCGGTCCAGACTGTGAGGACCCACGTCTCTTTGCTCTCCCGGATATCAAGAAGCTTTCCTTCGGTTTTCAGGGAAGCATTTTCCCTTCCGCTTCTTTCAAGGAAAAGACGAAGCGCGGGAGGAGAAAACCAGAGCCTGTATGCCCTGCTTTCCTTCCTCCCGTTCAGAATGATGATTGCAAGAACCAGAACCGCCAGCACATAAATGAACGGGCGTTTCGTTGGAAATTCCTCCTTTTACTGTTCGGTTTCCGTCAGGATCAGGTCGAGATTCTGCTTCAGGTTTTCCCGAAGGTCGATCCGGTCCATAAAGATCATATTAGAGTTTCCGTTAATTGAAATCTGTACGCTGCTGATCCCGGGAATCTCAGTCAGAGAATCCACGATCGAATAGATGCAGACCTCCGGCGATACACCGGAAGCTTCCGAAAGCACCGTATCCGACAGGTTGACATGACAGACGCCGGAAGCTGTTGTAACAGAAAGTGCCCGGGCGGTTACGGGAAGTGTGCGGTATGCAGATGCGTCCTCCGCATCCGGTCCCGCAATCAGTGAATTCACCACCTGGGTCTCCAATGAGACGGCATTCGGATAAATGAGGGTCCTTTGCCTCGGAATGAGACGCGTACCTGTCTCGTCGGAAAAATACAGCGTCGCCTCCGTGCGCCTGTAGGCATTTAAAGAACTCCCGATCACATCAACAAAATCCGTTCCCCGCTGCGGTCCGACGACAAAGCTGTCCGCGATCACGAGAGGCTGTCCCTCCACACGGATCTCCCCCGTGGAGATCTCTTCCAGCTGCGTAAAAGTCTTGACAAGCGCCGCCCGGAACAGGAGCTCCTCTCTTTGATCCAGCCTGGAATAT
>CACYBV010000021.1 GCA_902772745.1 uncultured Eubacteriales bacterium | reverse complement strand
TGGCTCTGGCGACCAAATTCGGCATCACGGGGATTCCGACGCTTCTCGTTTTCAAAAACGGTGAAGTTGTGAACCAGCAGATCGGTTATGCACCGAAGGATGCGATTGTCGGCCTTTTCAGCTGACAGAAGCGCTTCACTTCAGAAATTTCAGTAACTGTACGGCCTGAAAAATACGGAACACCGCAAAATGAGGCCCTGAACGGTTACGGCTTATCTTTATCTGAAAGGAGATAATCATGGCAAAATATGTATGTGATGTCTGCGGCTGGGAATATGACGAGGAGCTCGGCGCTCCCGAATATGACATTGAGCCGGGAACAAAGTGGGAAGACCTTCCGGAGGACTTTGAGTGCCCGCTCTGCGGCGTTGGAAAGGACAGCTTCTCAGAAGAATAAGTACCGGATCACTGGCGAATTTCTGTGAAGCAGAAAGACAATTGAATAAAAACCATTCGGCGTCCGGACAGTCTGTTCCGGGCGCTTTTTCTGCCCGCAATGAGGAAAAACGGCGCTGAATCTGCCGCACAGGAGATTCGACGGATGCGAACAATCACGATCCTGTCATAAGAATTGTTACAAAAATATTTCAAATGATTGACGTACCTGAATCCAGGTGGTATAATATCAAAAATATATCCTTTTGAAAGGATTTTTCTTTGAAGAAATACCGCAATTTCCCGAAAAAAAGACAGATCACGGCGCTGCTTCTCCTGATAGCGCTGGTTTTTTCATGCCTTTTTGAAGCTGTTCCGACGGAAGCGAAGGAAAAATCGGAATACGGTTCCAGCTATTCGGTAATTGTCGGGAAGGGAACAAAAAAAGGCATTCACGATATCTTTCCGGAATCCTACTGGAGCGGCCTGGATGCGCTTTTAAAGGCACATCCCAACTGGAAATTCCAGGCTTTCTATACGAGTCTGGACTGGGAAGAATGCTTTGACTGGAGCTTCAGGCTTTACGATACCAACGGAGAATCCGAGATGTATTACGGCCGGAATCTTCTGGAAGGAATATCCGAATACGCTTCCGGCTCCGATGAAACGGTTTTTGTCCATCCTTCCTCCTGGTATTCAACAGAATCACATCAGCATTACAGCAGCGACTATTCGAAAAGAGAATCGACATCGGCTTTCAACTGGGCGGACAATTCCTGGGTCGTGATCAGTGCGCCGAACTGGGTCCAGGCTTCGGAAGGAGCCGTCCGCTACTGCATGGATCCGCGGAATTTCTTTACTGAAGAACAGATTTTCCAGTTCGAGGATGTGGTGCTGCAGGATGCGGCGGGCAATGCTTCGCTGAAAGAAGTGGAAGCGGTCTTTAATAATGTTGCCGGAAGCGATTTCTGGGTTCAGAGCGCGGAAGATACGGGAATTGTTTCCACACTTTCCGGAAGCAAAGGAAAAAAGATGACCTATGCCCAGGCAATGTACGCGATCGGAAATGAGATCGGCATCAATCCGGTATTCCTCTCAAGCCGCATCGTACAGGAACAGGGAACGGGCATGAAGGAAGTCCGGGTAAAGATAGAAAAAGAAACGGAAACCGAAGAAACGGACAGCGAAAAATCGGGAGAAAGTGAAAATACCGGGGAAACCCCAAAAAGCACGGAAACTGAAAAGGCATCGGACACTGAAAAGAGTTCCGAAACCGAAAAAACTTCCGAAACTCAAAAAAGTTCCGAAACCGAAAAAACTTCTGAAAGCATAGAAGAGTCCGAAAGCGAAGACGATGAGGAGTATGAAATCCGGTATGAGGTCCGCGATCTGATTTCCGGAAAAGCCGAGTTTACGGTAAAGTCCGGAGTAGACAAGGGGAAGAAGAAAACCGGTTATTATAATTACTTCAACATGGAAGCAACGGACGGAGAAGCCAACGATTATCAGCTGATTATCGACGCCGGCCTCACGGAAGCCTATTACGCCGGCTGGGATACGCCTTTCAAGGCGCTTCTCGGCGGCGCGAAAAAACTGACCCAGAATTACATCAACAGCGGCCAGTCTAATTTTTATTTCCAGAAATTCAACGTCAATCCGGGTACCGATCCGACGGCGGATCCAGACGATCCGGACTATAATCTGAAAACGAACCGCAAGCGCTGTCTCTGGGGGCAGTACATGGGTTCTCTCACGACGCCGCAGCATGAAGCCGCCAAGACCTATGCAGGCTATATCAGCGGAGGCGACAGAAGCGTCCTGAATGCGGCCCGGCTTTTCATCATACCGGTCTATAATAATATGCCCGCCAAACCGGAACCTGCCCCCACAAAGGACGGCAATCCCAATTATAAGATCGGGTCAATCTACATTTCCTACAAGGAAATGACGGAGGACGGCAAGAATAAAACGACCAAAGCGGCTTCCGTTAAGGGCTTCGATCCGGACACCTTCAAATATGACTGGGAGCTGGAATACGAAGACTTTGAGGCAACGCTGTATATCGCGCCGTATGCGCCGGACACATCCAGGGTTCAGGTAAACGGAAAGACGATCTGGCCGGTGGATGACGAAAAGGTAACATCCATCAAGCATACCGTTCCGCTTCAGATCGGCGACAATACGCTGAATATAAAATGCATCGCAGAGAACGGAGATCAGAAGACCTACGAGTTAATGATTCACCGGCTCGGGAATATCGTTTACGGGGATATCAACAGCGACGGCAAATTCAATTCACTGGATCTTGCGTATATGACGAGTCATCTTCTCGGAAAGAATATCCTGACGGGCAATGCGCTGAAGGCTGCGGATATTTCCGGGGATGACAAGGTGAATTCACTGGATCTTGCGTATCTGACGTCATATCTTCTTGGTAAGATCAAGAAATTGCCGAGGTAAAAAGGGTACAACAAT
>CACYBV010000020.1 GCA_902772745.1 uncultured Eubacteriales bacterium | reverse complement strand
TTGGCTACTGGAATGACTGGATGAACGGCCTGTACTATATCAACGATGATAAGCTGTACAGTATCCAGGTGCTTTTGATGAAGATTCAGAGAAACCTGGACCAGTTGAAACAGAATGCCCAGAACGGAAGCGGAAATATCAATATGGCGGAATTGCCTTCAACTTCAGTTCGAATGGCGCTGACTGTTATGGGTATTCTCCCCGTCCTGATTGTTTATCCCTTCCTGCAGAGATATTTTGTAAAGGGTATTACGGTCGGTGCGGTAAAAGGGTAAAAGAGCAGTATATTGTATGTACAGATCAGGTCTTTTCTGTGAGCAGGGCAAAAGCCGGGCTCCCGGGGAGACCTGTTTCTTATTGGTCATTCACAATATGACAATAGTTAAAGAGGCTGAATAATGGAATGGTTTGACGTCTGTGATGAAAACGGTATTCCGACGGGGGAGACTGTCTCACGGGAAGAGGCGCATCGCAAAGGGATTCTTCACCGGACAGCGCATGTCT
This sequence comes from uncultured Eubacteriales bacterium, assembly GCA_902772745.1. Lineage (GTDB taxonomy): Bacteria > Bacillota > Clostridia > Lachnospirales > Lachnospiraceae > UBA1267. The sequence continues at coordinate 3,625 of CACYBV010000020.1, read as the reverse complement.
GGGTGATTCGGACAGAAAAAGGACGCTTACAGGTCCTTTTGCAGAAGCGGTCTGAAATAAAGGACTCTTTCCCGGGGCTGTATGATACTTCTTCTGCCGGCCATATCCCGGCGGGCTGTGAGCCGCTTCAGTCTGCGCTGCGGGAGCTTTGTGAAGAACTGGGAATCACTGCGGATGAGCGGCAGCTTCATTACGCCGGCCGGTTCCGGATCCGATATGAAAAGGTATTCCACGGGAAGCTTTTCCGGGACAACGAGATCTCGGAAGTCTATGTATATGAAGAACCGGTGGATATTTCCGGGCTTCGGCTTCAGGAAAGCGAAGTGACGGAAGTGAGATGGTTTGACCTCGAGGAAGTCAACAGGGAAGTCCGGGTGAACAGGGAACGTTTCTGCATTCCGGCAGGAGGACTTGAAGCGCTGAACCGGTACCTTGAGAGAAAAACTTATGAACAGCAATTGCGGTGAAAAGCTGAAATTGCATTTCAGATGAGTGGATTCTGATAAAAGTTTCACACTTTTCGGCGGTTCTGTGGCATAATGGCTGTGCTAAGATACCGTGTAAAGCGCAGCCTTTTTAGCAGCTGAGATTATGTTCCGGAATAATTGACGAAGGAGATTCTATGATAACCGTAAATCTGTATTATAAGGGTATAAATGGACATGCGCGTGCTTTTGCAGACGAAATGGAAGCGTCAGGTATTGCAGATGCTATCCGGGCAGAAGAGGGAAATCTTCGATATGAATATTTTCAGCCAATCGGTGATCCGGAAACCGTATTGCTTATAGATTCATGGTCTGATCAGGCAGCTGTAGATGCCCATCATGCCTCTCCTATGATGAAGCAGTTAGCTGAACTTCGTGAAAAATATGACCTTCACATGACTGTAGAACGCTTCGTGAGCGAGGAATATAAATCGGATGAGAAATATTAGAGGAAGTAGTATCCTGTATCGGCTGTCTGTATAAGATGAGCGGGCTGAAAAGCCGGGCAGACTGCTACTCGAAAGTAAAGTTCAGCCTGCCGAGAAATGATGTGCAGACAACAACGGAAGCCGGAGTTTCGTGCCGCTTCCGGTGTTTTTGAGGCGGAAGCATTTCTTAAGCTGTCCCGGAATGTCGCATTTGCATTACGGGTATATAGAAACTCTGATTGAACATGCTGTTCACTGTCCCTGACAAGTCAGAACGGCATGTCTTTCGGTTTCTTTTCAGGATGCATCTCCCGATCCAGCATATCCTCGTACATTTCAATCTCCTTTTCCCGGGCCTTTTCCCATACAGCAGGATCAATAAAAGGATTGACTGACGGATTCGCAAGCATTTTCTCTCGCTTCTCCAACAAGTTGTATCCATGAAGCTGAGGATGTCCGGATGTAAAGACGTCCGCGCATTCTTTTTTCATCAGTTCAAAAGCATCTTCCCTGATTTTACGAAGTTCATCGATTGTCTCTGAGGGCAGTTCGCTTCTTTCTTTTGAAAGACCGTCTGAACCAGCATCGCCGTACATGCACACACGAATCTTCTGCCCGTTTTCTTCTGTATCGAAGAAGCCTGTAATGCTTCCTGCTGAATGACCGGGGGTCTCGTAAAACCTGATTACAGTGCTGCCAAGTTTAATCTCATCACCGGTATGAATCAGAATGTCTGGTTCAACCGGGTCACAGGAATAGTCGTCCCTCGGGATTGTGCCGAAACGCGGAATGTCAAGGCGTCCCTTTTCCTGTGCGCCAAAACAGACCTTAGCGCCATACATGCCCTGAAACCATGCTGCAGAGCCAAAATGATCAAAATGGCCGTGAGTCATAATGACATACTTCACGTCCTCCGGGCGGAATCCTAATTCCAGAATTCCCTTCATGATAAGCGGAGCCGTATGCTGGAAACCGGAATCGTACAGGATCAGGCCTTCCTCAGTAGCGATCAAGTGAACGCAATACAGACGGTTCCCAAGATAATACAGATTACCGGCAATACGGAAAGGGGTCATATATTCCTTCCAGGGTTCGTAGAACAGGGTTTTATAATTCTCGTTGCAGTGATCAAAGAACTTTCGCTCCCTGGGAGTAATCCCCCTATCTTCGTCACTCAGAAACATCAGGAACATTCTTTCTCTCGTTGTCATCTTAAGCCTCCTTTAAACGTTTTCTTTCTTTTTTATATAACAAAAAGATATACAGGATACATGCGACGCCAATACTTACGGCTGCTCCATAGTAAATCGATACCGTTGTCCCAAACAGGTCTGCAACAATACCCCATAGTACGGCGCCGATTCCGTAGCCCCCGTCCATCGCAATATGAAAAGTGGAGTTTCCGATCCCTCGTCTGTCCGCTGGGCAGTACTTAACCATAAGGGCGTTCAATACCGGCTGAACAGAGCCATAACCAAGGCCATATACAATGGCAACAATAATCAGATCTATAAGTCTGTCCGCTCTTGTAAGAAGGAAAAAAGCCAGGATAATCATTGCCATACCCGGGAAAATAACCTTGTTAGTCCCGAACCGGTCCGACAGCCGGCCTGTCGTTGGTCGGGTAATGAACAATGCTATTGCATAGACAGTGTAATAAAGTCCAACATTCCCGATGCTGCGTTCGTTAGCATAAATTTTCAGATAACTGGATATGCTGCTCTGGGAAAGCGCTGCAAACAACATAACAAGAGACATGGGAATCGCAGCTTTTTCTACGATATGATCCAGCCAGGAATAATTTGAGGAATCTCTCTTTTCAGATTCAGGAATTTTGTTCTCAGATGTCCTGCGGTAGCCGGGATAACTTATGAGCATGGCGATTACAGCGCCTAAAACCGCCGCACCGAACACCAGCCAAAAATCGGCCTGGAAACCGCCATGCTCAATGACATGCAGACTGATACCGGGCCCTACTGCGGTAGCCATAGTACTTGCCAGCCCATAATAGCCCACACCCTCCATAACACGGTCTTTGGGGATGATATCACTGACTGCGGCAGACGCACCGGTTGATACAGCGCTGAAGAAAATGCCCTGAGAAATGCGAAGAATAACCAGTATAACACGGCTCTTTGTAAAGCCGCAGAGGAGACAGCATACGCCAAGAAGCAGGATGCCTGGAATGATCAGAAACTTCTTTCCTTTCTTGTCCGCAATGCTGCCCATAACAGGCCGCATGATCAAAGCGGAGATCGTAAACGCACCGCTGATGTATCCCACCGTAGACATATCCCCTGTCATTCCTTCTTTCACATAAAGAGGAATGGCCTGGTTCATGATCTGGTATATGCTCATCACAAACAGATTCAGGAAGATAATGAAGATGAAATTTCTGGTCCAAAGCGGGCATTTCTCCGCGTTTTTATTCTGTGCCATACTGCACCTGACTCTTCCTGCAGGCGCGTATGCATGAAACCGCCTGCTAACCTGAATTATTCACCGCTTAGCGGTTACTGCGGCCGGAAGCCGCATGATTACTATAGTTGCAAAGTTTCCTTGCTTTCACCTGAAAAGTGAATAGAAAAAGGACCTCTTTCCTGATATAATTAAGGTGTCGAATCAAAATCAATACTAGGGAAAGGAAGACCCTCCATGTCTATTGTAAACGCCTTTTCGCTTGAAAGCAACAGGAAAATAAATTTCAACGGC
>CACYBV010000019.1 GCA_902772745.1 uncultured Eubacteriales bacterium | reverse complement strand
GAGAAGGCGGGATTTGAACCCGCGCACCGCGCAAACGGTCTACACCCTTAGCAGGGGCGCCTCTTCAGCCACTTGAGTACTTCTCCATGAAAAGGTCCTGCCACAAAGACTTCGGTTTTTCGACTTTCAAAGAAACACATACACTCTCCTGTTCGAGAGTGCTTCGCCATTATAATCAAAAAAACCGGTTTTGTCAACCGGTTTTTTCGAAATTTTTCCAGCATTTTCAAGGCTTTCAGACACCCACTACATCTTGTTGTCGCGCGTCTTTCGAAACACAAGGCTTTTGTGTAAAATTGCCCGAAGCAAAGCGGCGCGCATAATTCTTCGGTCAATTCTGACAGAAACCGGAGCGGGCGCCACAGTCCGCGCCTGCCGGTTTTCAGTATTGATAGATATCATTTCCCGACGAATCGATCGCGACAATCGCGGGGAATTCCTTCACGAAAAGAAGCCGTACCGCCTCGGGGCCAAGGTCTTCATACGCCAGGACTTCGGAAGACTGAATGCACTCCGAGAGCAGCGCGCCTGCCCCGCCGATCGCCGCAAGATAGAGCGCCTCGTTCCGGACAATCGCATCCTTTACCGCCGGATTCCGCCTGCCCTTTCCGATCATGACTTTCAGGCCGAGGTCCAGGAGTGCCGGTGCATACGCGTCCATCCGGCCGGCGGTCGTCGGGCCCGCAGCGCCGATCACGCGCCCCGGAGGCGCCGGCGTCGGCCCCATATAATAAACCGCCATTCCGTCAATGTCCACAGGAAGCGATTCTCCCCGGGCGAGCGTTTCCGTAAGTCTTTTGTGCGCCGCATCCCGCGCCGCAAGCATCGGCCCGCTGAGATACACAAAGTCCCCGACGCGGAGTTTTTCGATGTCTTCTTTCTTTAATGGAAGATTCAGATGATACTCCATGATCTACAGCCTCCTCATAATGTGTCGGTTGACATGGCAGCAGGTATTGACTGCAACAGGCAGGCTTGCGATATGCGTCGCGTAAGCCTCGATTCTTAGAGAAAGCGCAGTAACCGAACCGCCGAGACCCGCCGGACCGATCGGAAGGGTGTTTATTTCCGATAAAAGTTCCTTTTCCAGCGCCCTGGTCCATTTTGGGCGATTGTCATCCGCTTCTTCAGTCATTCCTCCGAAAAGGGCCTTTTTCGCGAGAATTGCGCATTTTTCAAAAGTCCCTCCGATCCCGACGCCGATGAACATCGGCGGGCAGGAATCCGCGCCGGCGTCACGGACAGCCGTCAGGACCGCATTTTTGATCCCTTCGATTCCGTCCGACGGTTTCAGCAGAAATACGCGGCTCTTGTTTTCCGAACCCGCACCTTTTGCCATCATCGAGATCGTGAATCCGTCGCCCGGAACGATATCATAATGGATCACTGCGGGCGTATTATCGCCGGTATTCACGCGTTCCACCGGATCGCCGACAACGGATTTTCTGAGATACCCTTCTGTGTAGCCCCTGCGGACGCCTTCGTTGATTGCCTCCGTCAGCGCGCCGCCTGTGATATGCACTTCCTGCCCCAGTTCGACAAAGAAAACCGCCATCCCCGTATCCTGACAGATCGGGAGGTCCCGCTCCCGGGCTATATCAAGGTTTTTTTCAATCTGGCGAAGGATATGCCTTCCGAGTTCTGTTTCCTCCCGATCCTTCGCGGAGCGCACCAGGTTCTCCACCTCCGGGGAAAGGATTTTATTGGCGGAAATGCACATTTCGGCAACGGTTTTTGTGATGTTTCCGCAGTCTATCTCTCGCATCTTCTGCTCTCCTTTCAGGCGTTCATCCGTCATTTCTTTCCGGGTTCTTCTGCCCGAAGCTTCCCGAGATCCAAATCCGCCGCAAGGTCTTCCGGCATGAATCTCGCAGAACGGACGGTTGTGACATTGTATGCCTTCATCTTATGAAGCGTCGCAAAATCCCGCGGATATTCCTGAAGCTTCCGGATCTTCATCAGTTTTTTCAGGTTCACATGCTCGCTTTTCCCGAAATACGGGATATCTGTCTCCGTCACTTCACATCGGTACAGGATTGCGGAATACGGCAGCCCGAGGTACATATAGGCGATGTCGCCCGGCCGTATATTGTCATTCCCCTGCTTCCATTCAATCTCGTCCCGCTCCCGGAAAGCCCGAATGATGTCGAAATACTTCGGGTTGCTGGGGACAAGCCAGAGCCTGCGTCCGGACTCGCGGACAGGCCCTGCCGTGCTCCTGAGGAACTTCTCCACGGTTTTCTGGTCCTGACCCGGCACCAGAGACATAATATAGGAAAGAATTTTTCGGTATGATTCCTCCGGCTCACACTGGTATACCCGGTCCGTAAATGCTGTTCCCATGAACCTCTCGGGTGTCGAATACTCCGCAACACCCCATCCGTAAGGCTGGCCGTGTTTGTCTTTCATGTAGACAAAATCGCTTGTCAGGATATAGCACTGCGTCTGCAGCCGGGTCACAATTGTATCAAAGCCGGTGTTTTCCTTCTTATTATAACCGCCTTCCTTTTTCAGGTCACGGGAAAGTACCGGCGCCATTCGGTCGAGAAGATCATAGAGCACCTTGTCCCGATACGGCGCCAGCTCGTCATCAAAACGCGCGTCAAAATCATATCCGTCCCTGCGCCAGTTCGCAAAGTCCGGAAACCAGTCCCTGCTGATAAAAACCGCCTTGTTCCCCAGGAACTTTCCGTAAGCGCAGCCGGTCTCCCTGATCACCGGGCCTTTCCATTCCCAGACGCCCGGGTCCTCCGAAAACCAGACGGAGGGATCCGCATGCTCCTCGACCGAAAAACCCGGAAGCGGATTCCTGAAAAGCGGAAGGATTCCGAAGCGCTCCACCGCGTCAATGAGATCCTGTTTTGTCCGAATCGTAAAATCAAGCATCGTCTCATCTCCTTATAAAGCCGGAATTTCTTAACTGATCATTTACATTATATTTATTTTTAAATTCTTTGCAACCGGTATTCACTATTTTCTGTCTCTATGTGCAAAGGGAAAAAGTGACCGCGGTGCATACGCATATTGCCGCGGATATCACCGATTATGAGGAGGAACGAACATGAAGAAGAAGTGGTTGAAAATTCTGATGGCAGTCACCGCGCTCGCCCTTGTGCTTTGCCAGTACGCCTGCTCAGGTTCTGCAAGGAAAAACAGCAGCAGTGACAGCGAGCCCCGTTATACAGCGGAAACATCCGCTGCCCGTGAATATTACGACGAAGAGGAATATCCGGAGTACGCGACTTCTGATGATTATTCCGCGGGAAAAGCCAATGCCTTCCAGGACGGCGGCAGTTACAGTGAAACCCGTGACGAACAGGGCAGGGACATTCCGGCGGCAACTCTCGACGAAAAGCTCGTCTACACCTGCAATATGGACATGGAGACGACGGAGTATGAAAAGACCATCGCTTCGATCCGTGAACTGATCCAGAAATACGGCGGGATCATTGAGCGCGAAACCTACACCGACTCTGCAAGCGACTGGTATTATACAAGCTACGAAAAGAAAAGCGGAACGCTTCAGGCTTACATCGTCGTCCGGATTCCTTCCCAATATTACCGCGACTTCCTTTCGGGGATGGACGGCTTCGGGAAAGTAACCCGTTCCGAACAGAACGTAGAGAACATCACCCGCCGCTACAGCGAAACCGAGACCACGGTCAAGTCTCTCGAAATCCAGGAAGAGCGCCTTCTTGAAATGATGGAGCAGGCGGAAACCATCGACGAAATGCTCCAGATCGAGTACCGCCTGACCGAGGTGCAGAATGAACTCCAGATCCTGAAAAACCTTCTTTCCGAGATGGATACGGATGTCGCGTATTCCACGGTCAACTTAAATGTCCGCGAGGTCCTGGAATTCACCCCCGAGGTCGAGCCGAAGAAGGTCCAGACCTTCGGCGACCGGCTTAGAAACGCCCTTAAGAATTCCTGGAGCAACATTACCGGATTCCTCGAAGGCGTCCTGTTCTTCCTGATTGAGGCCGGTCCGATCCTTCTCATCATCGGCGGCATCTCGGTCGCGGTCCTTGTAATCGTGCTGAAGAGCGTGAAGCGCGCCAGGAAGAAAAAAGCGGAAAAGGCTGCGGAGAATGCGGCGGTTTATCCCCAGACGCCCGGTTTTCCCCCGGTGATGCCTGCTCCCGCAGGTCCGGTGGGGCCGATGGGACCTGCTCCGATTACTCCCGGAGCACCGGCCGGCTATGCGGCTCCGGTAAATCCTCCGGCTCCGGAAAGGACTTCTGTTCTGAACGGAACCTTTATGCAGAATGACGCGGGAGGAACAGCGCAGTGATCGGCGCTCTGTGAAAAAGCTCTCACAATTATTATCCCCGGCGCGGCAGTCTGCGCCGGGGTCTTTTTTGCCAAAATAAAACAGGAACCGCTTCTTTCCCAAATAAGAAACGGCTCCTGTTCTTTTCGCGTGACAATCTCCTGTCCGCTTTCCTTATTCCTCGAAATTCGCCTCTACATACTCGACAATATCGCTGACCGTACGGAAGTTTTCGAGCTCCTCATCCGGGATCTTGACACCGTATTCGTCTTCGATCGTCATCAGAAGCTGCAGGACATCGAGAGAGTCCGCGCCGAGGTCTGCGATGATTTCCGCATCCGGGGTAATCCTGTCAGGATCCAGGCGAAGCTGTTCCGAAAGGATATCTTTTACTTTGTCAAACATAATTTTCCTCCTCTTATCTGTGAATACTCAGGGAATTGTCAGCCTTTAACATATTCCGGAAGTTCCTGCTCTATTTTTTCGCCCAGAGAGCTGACCTGCATCTCACGGGCCTGCTCGATGCACTTTGCGATCGCCGTCCCCTCACTCGAACCGTGGCCTTTGACAACCACCTTCCGGGTGCCGAGCATCACGGAACCGCCGTAGTTCTGGTAGTTCATGAATTCCTTTATCTCGGTGAACATCGGCTTCATAATCGCCGCCCCGAGCTTGTAAATGTTTTTGCTGTAAATGCGGGATTTCAGCATCCTGAGCATCTGCAGCGCGGTTCCTTCCGTACTTTTCACAAGGACATTTCCGGAAAAGCCGTCGCAGACCACAAGATCATAGCCGCCGGCAAGCAGTTCCCTCGCTTCCATGTTTCCGGTGAAATTGATGTTCGGCGTATTTGAGAGAAGCTTATAGGCTTCCTTCCGAAGCTGGTCGCCTTTTTCCTCCTCGGTACCGATATTCAGAAGACCGACACGGGGTTTTTCGATTCCGTGAACATTCTCCATGTACAAACTGCCCATGATCGCGAACTGCTGCAGGTGCGCCGGCGTGATGTCCACATTCGCACCGCTGTCGCAGACGCCGACAACGCCGCCCGGAATCTTGGGCATGATCGGGCAGAAGGCCGGACGGATGACGTTCTTCAGTCTTCCTATCCGGAGCATCGCCGCCGCGACAATCGCGCCGGTGGAGCCGACCGTCACCATACCCGCAATATCTTCATTTTCCCGAAGCAGTTTCACGGCCTGCATCATCGAGCTGTCTTTTTTCAGCCGGATCGCGTCGGTTGGTTTTTCGTCGACACCGATGACTTCCGGCGCATGAACGATTTCAAGGCGGGACCGGTCATAGTCTTTCCCTGAAAGGCCCTGCTTCAGCGCCGTTTCATCGCCCGTCAGGATCAGTGACAGGTCCTGAAACCGGGAGAGCGCGAGCACCGCGCCGTCAAGATTGGCTGAAGGCGACCGGTCGCCGCCAAAGCAGTCCAGTACAATTTTTATCATATGCTCTCCAAAAAATACTATCTTTTCTCCCTGCTTACAGAAAACCGCCGGTTCTGACCACGATGCTGCTCCGGGGAGTTATCTGTGTATCGCGTGGAAGGTAATGCCGACGCCGTCCGGTCCGCAGTGGGATCCTGCGGTCGGATTTACTGCCTGGAAACTGATTTCACATTCACCGATTTTTTCGCGTACAGCCGCTGCCAGTTCTTTCGCAAGTTCGAGGTTTCCGGTGTGTCCGATAATGATCCGGTGCTCCTTCACATCCTCTCCTAAGTCTACAACAACCTGTGCCAGATGGTCAAGTGCTTTTCTGCGTCCTTTTTCCTTTCCGACAGAAACCATCTTGCCTTCCGCGCTCATATAGATGATCGGGCGGATTCCGAGCAGATTGCCCATGGTCGCGGAAAGTCCGCTGACACGTCCGGAACGGCGGAAGAATTTCAGGTCGTCCGCCATGAAATACATCGCATAATGGTCCACTTCCGTTCTGCCCCATTCGACGATTTCTTCGGCGCTTTTTCCTTCCCTGTAGAGGTCCGCCGCAGCGAGTCCGATGATCCGGCTGATTGTCGTGATGCCCCTGGTATCGATTTCGTAGAATTTCCTTTCCGGATATTTTTCCTGAAGCTTCCGGAGCGCGAGGCGCATAAAGTCAAAAGTATTGGTCATTGCAGCCGAAAAATGCACATACAGGATATCGTTCCCGTTCGCAAATTCCGGCTCAAAATATTTAACATACTCCTGTTCTCCGATTGCGCTTGTCGTCGGGAGTTTTCCCTGTCTCAGCGTCTCATAGAATGCATCGGAATCAAAAACGTCAAAATCCACATAGGGATAGACCGTCTCCCCGTCTACAGAGTACGGCATCGAGATCAGCTTTGCGCCGTATACCGCTGCGTCCTCCGGAGTAATATCCATATCAGTATCCAGAAATAATGTCAGCATTTTCATCCCCTTTCCTCATCATGTACGCCGGCGTACTGACCCCCGCACCGACAGACATATTTTGACCGCAGGCTTCCCGCCTGATCAGTATCAGGATAATTACAGACCGGAACGCTTCAGCATTCCGAAAGCCACGCATAAGCGTAGGGCTGCAGACGGACAAGGTTTACGACTTCCACCTCTTTTCCGTTAAGCTCGTTCCGGTAATGGCCCGGATCATGCAGCGAGAAAACCTGTTCCTTATCGCTGAAATTATACAGGCCGTAGAATTTTGAGCCGTCCTTGTAGCGGCCGATGCCGATCGTGCACTGATTGTCGGTGCCCGGCGTCCACAGGTCCGCGCCGCAGTCAAAGACATGGTTTTCCTTCCGGATCTTAAGAAGCTTCGAAAGATCTTTCGACTCCGCAGGAGCCGGAATGCCGCTCATCTGCAAAAACAGCGCGTTCACAAGAGCCGCGATCCTCGGGTCGCCGGAGAGCTCGGCGATCGTTCCGCGGACACCCCACTCGCCGTTTTCCTTGCGGCGGATGCGGTGCGCTTTTGCTGAGCTTTCTTTGAACGTGCCCGTAAAATAGCTCTGCAGGAATTTTTTGTGGGCTTCCTCATCCATCCTGAGAAGCTGCAGGTATTCATAATCAAGATCCCAGAAAATTCCCTGTTCCTCATCGCGTGTACGGTAGAAGACCTGGTTCTCCGGAAGGTGAGAAACCGAATTCACATATTTTTCGAGAAGCCGTGTGTCATGGGTTGCGACGGTCTGCCAGATGGTCGCAAGGAGCGAGGGATCCGACAGAAGGTGCAGCTCCGGTTTTTCGGGCGTTCCGAAATAAGGCGTGAAATTCGCGGTCGGGCCCGGTACGAGGCCGTAAAGAAGCATGGAGGGGCAGACGATTTCCGCGGCGATCCGAAGGATCCTTAAAAGGATATGGACTTTGGTTTTGTTCTGCCATTCCGTCCCCGGGATGCAGAAAAGATTCTGTATGCCCGCAAGAGTCAGAAGTTCCGCGCCGCGGTTTGCGGACGCAAGAAGTTTTTCGACGGTCCTGTTCAGCACCGCCGGGTCTTCGAAGTTCCCCGAAAGCACCAGGGTTTCCTGTTTTTCATGCATGCGCACGAGTTTATCCTGCGCTTTCGCGGAGCGGTACCAGTTCATATTGCATAAGGCTTCCCGGTCTTTCCGGCGAAGGTTCGCCGAACGCACGCGGTAAGCCTCCTGCATCAGAGCCAAAAGTTCTGTAAAGCTGTCGTCGTTCTTCCGGTAAAGCTCTGAGTAAATAAACTGAAATTCACTGTAGAAGCGATCCTTCCGGATCAGAAATTCAGATCTCATTTACACCTCCGAAAATATAATCTGCCAGGACTGATACTCCTTCGTATAATGCGGGATGAAGATGCCCTGGTTCATCAAGCTGCTGCCGGAAAGGACCGGCTCCTTAATGAGACTGTCCGCCGGAACACGGGGGTCGGCGCTGCGGTACCCCGGTACCGGTGAGACTTTATACTTTCCGTCCGGTTTCAGCCCGCGGAGGCGGACATAAACCGGCGTATAGTTCGCACGTACATGATCAAAAACCGCGGTCAGGACGGCTTCCTTTCGGTCTTTTCGAACCGATTCCCAAACCGTGCAGCCCGTATCGTCCGGTCTGGTCAGCCGGTAGTAATCGCCCTGCTGCAGGGTTTCGTACAGTTCTTTAAATACGCCGATGCCGCGGCGGATTTCTTCCTGTTCCGCCGGCAAAAGCTTCGTCGGATCCAGCTCGTAACCGAAAGTCCCGCTCATCGCAACGGCCGTCCTCGTCTCCATCGGCGTCGAGCGGCCGGTCTGATGATTCGGCGACGCGGAAACATGCGCCCCCATCGTATTCACGGGATAGATAAAGGAAGTCCCGTACTGGATTGTCAGGCGCTCAATGGGGTCGGTATTGTCCGAGCACCAGATCTGCGGCGTGTAGTACAGCATTCCGCAGTCAAAACGTCCGCCGCCTCCGCTGCAGCCTTCGATTAAAAGCTCCGGGAAGCGCGAAAGGAGACCCTCGAGCACCCTGTAGGTTCCGAGGACGAAACGGTGTGCCATTTCTCCCTGGCGGGACGGAGGCAGTGCATGAGAATACTTGTCGCACACGCTGCGGTTGAAGTCCCATTTAACATAAGTCGCGCCGGCGCTTTCGATGACCGAGCTCATCTTCCGAAGAATATAGTCCTGCACGTCTACGCGGCTCATGTCGAGGATCAGTTCCGAGCGCGAGAGATCCGGGAGACGTCCCGGAATCCGTACTGCCCAGTCCGGATGCGCACGGTAAAGATCGCTGTCCTCCGAAATCGTCTCCGGCTCGAACCAGATGCCGAAACGAAGGCCGAGATCCCGGATTTTACCTCCGAGTTCCGCGATGCTCATCTGCAGTTTCTCTTCATTCGGATCCCAGTCCCCGAGCGCGCAGGTATCATCATTCCGATGTCCGAACCAGCCGTCGTCCAGAACGAACATTTCAACGCCGAGGTCCCGGGCAGTTTTCGCGATATCGACAAGTTTTTCGCCGGTAAAGTCAAAATAGGTGGCTTCCCAGTTGTTCAGAAGAACCGGCCGCCGCCGGTCGCGCCAGAACCCGCGGACGATGTTTTTCCGGATGAAGTCGTGGAAGCGTCTGCTGATCCCGGAAATGCCCTGATCCGAGAAGGTCATCAGCACTTCCGGAGAAGTGAAGCTTTCCCCGGGTGCAAGCGGCCACGAAAAATCGTCGGGATGGATACCGAGCGTAATTCTCGTCTCATCGATTTTGTCTTTCTCCGCTTCCAGCAGGAATTCACCGCTGTAAACAAAGCTGAAGCCCCACGCGCGCCCATAATCCTCGGTTGCCGAGGAGTCGCAGAGGATCGCCGAAGGATTATAATGGTGGCTCGATCCGCCGCGCACAGACCCGAAGGACTGTACGCCGTGGCGGAGCACTGTGCGCTCCGGAACGCGTTCTTTGGCCCACTTTCCGTAAAAACCGATCAGGTCATAGTCGCCTTCAAGGAAATCCAGAGAGAGGGGCGCGGCTTTCAGAAGCGTTTTCTCCGCGTCTCCGGTGTTTGTGATCCGAAGCGCGCGGGTGATCACATCTTTTTTCGGGAAGACGCCGTAGAAAAGCTCCGCCCGGACAGATCCTTCCGGGTCCTCCATGGTGACAAGGAGCGTTTCGCATCCCTCGTTCCCGTCCTCGTAAGACGCCGGAAGTGCGCTGAGCGCATACTTCCCGGGGAGGATTTCAGCCTTGACAAAACGAAGCCGCAGCGCCTGGTCTCCGCCTTCATGCCGGATTTTTACCGCACTGATCCGGTAGTCACCGGCCCCGAAGGTCCCGAGTTCCTGCGGAAGGGTATCCAGAGAATACGCCCGGTCCGCCGCGGCCTTTTCATAAGGGTTCCCCGAAAAGCCCCGGTTCATGCGAAAAACCGCATAGGACAGGTCCTCTTCCGGGACGCGCGCACCGTAATAACAATGCAGCAGGGTTCCGATCTCATCCGCCTTCATCTGGTAGCTCGTGTGATCGGTATGCAGGGTAATTGTTCCGTTTTCCTGATTGATCAGAATGCTCATCTTGCTGTTTTTCCTTTTTTGGGGATTTTACCAGATCTTCCAGGGCGCCTTTCCGGAGTCCCACAGTTCCTCAAGTTTCTTCATCTCCCGCTGCGTATCCATGCACTGCCAGAATCCTTCGTAATTGAAGGCATAGAGCTGTCCTTCTGCAGCAAGCTTTTCCATCGGCTCCTTTTCGAATACGGTTTCGTCGCCCGAAAGATAATTGAATATTTCCGGGTTCATGACCATAAAGCCGCCGTTGATGAGGCTCTGGTCCTGATCATCCTTTTCGCGGAACGCCGTCACCTGCCCGTCTTCCCGGGTGTTCAGCACGCCTTTCATCTGCGCAAGACTGATCGCCGTAATTGTGGCGGTCTTTCCATGCGCCTGATGGAACGAAAGAAGTTCCGGGATATTGATGTCGGATACCGCATCCCCGTAAGTCAGGAAGAATGGTTCGTTTCCGACATAGTCGCGGATTCTCCGGATCCGTCCGCCGGTCATCGTCTCCAGGCCTGTATCGACAATCGTCACTTTCCAGGGGTCGGTATGGGAAGAATGCACTTTTACACTGTTGTCGGAAAGGTCAAAGGTCACATCGGAATTGTACAGATAGTAATTTGCAAAGTATTCCTTGATGACATGCTGTTTGTACCCGGCACAGATAATGAATTCGTTGTAGCCGAAATGCGAGTAGGTTTTCATGATGTGCCAGAGAATCGGTTTCCCGCCGATCTCGATCATCGGCTTCGGCTTCAGATGGCTTTCTTCGCTGATGCGGGTCCCAAGGCCTCCCGCAAGGATGACGACTTTCATAAACGCTGCTCCTGTCTCCGTTTTCTTCCGCTTTTAGGGCGGCAGACGCCCTTCTGATTTATCATACCACAAGTTTCCGGGAATGGCTACTCCTTTCTGACTACGGTTCCACGCCCCGGATCACATACCACAGATCCTTGACACAGGCGGCCCATTCGCGGATTGAGCGTTTTACCGTTCCGGCGGACATCTGCCAGTTTCTGGCAGGAAGTCCGCGAAGCTCCATTCCCCGCGATCTTCCGATCATCATTGCCCGGTAGATATGGTACTTCTGCGTGACAACAACGGCGCGCCGGATACCGAAATCCCGCGCCGCGTGCACCATGCTTTCATAGGTGGAAAATCCGTTATAGTCAAATTCGATCGCCGATTCGGGGACCCCGTGCTCCACAAGATACTCCACCATATGATCCACTTCGTCATACTCGCCGAGCCGATGGTCCCCTGTCACGAAAATCTTCTTCACGGCGCCGCTCCTGTAGCACTCGAGCGTCGTTTCCATCCGGTACTGGAGCATCGGACTCAGGGACCCGTCCCGGTAAACCCCGGCACCGAGCACGATGACCGCATCAAAATCGCCGTCTTTCGCGGCTTCCTCCGCGATTTCCGAAAGTTCTTTGATATCCGGAGCCGCACGAAGCGCCACATAAGCCCGGACGCCCGAAACAAAAAGGACGGGAGTCAGGATCAGTATAAGAAACGCGGCCAGTATCCTTTTCAGGACTTTCTTTGCCTTCAAACGGGGATCTCCTTTCCGAGCGCAAAACTGTAGATCCACTTTTCCTTCACAGGCTTTTTGGTGCTCTGCTGGAGCGCCCGGGCGTAAAGCTCGAGCTGGATGCTGTAGCGTTCCCGAAGAACCGCCGGATCCTTTACGGAATCTGTTTTGTAATCAACAATGACAAGCGCGCCGTCTTCCTCAAAATACAGGTCCACAATGCCCTGAAGCATCAGGTTTTCCGCGCCTTCCGGACGATCCGAAAACTCCGGGTAAACCTCTCCGACCGGGATTCCGATGATAAAGCGCCGTTCGCGGAAAGCCTGTTTTTCCCGGTATGCGCGGATAAAGCGCTGCCCGATCGGGGAGCCGAGGAATTTCTCTATCGCAGGCGCACTCACTGCCGCATATTCCACAGGACTCAGAATTCCTTCGGACAGCCAGCGCGAAAGCTGCTCCGAGACCGATTCTTCCGGATCCAGCATCTCCATCACCCGGTGTACGAGCGTGCCTCTTTCCGCGCCGGTAATCCGGGCTTTCCCGGACATTTCGTCTTCCCTCTCCTCCGGGATATCCGAAATGAGGACCGCATCCTCCCGCTCCCGATCCGCCGTATAGTGCGCCGCCTTCAGCGCTGAAACGGAAATGCTTGCATAGACGCGGCTCAGGATATCATCATAACGGAATCCGAAGCGTTTGTCAAATTCCTTCTGCATAAGGCCGTCCGGATCCGCCTGCTCGCTCATCCGCAGGAGTGCCTGAAAATCCAGCGTCTTTCGGGCTTCAGTCACCGCATCCGCTGCCCTGATTTCCGTGCCCGGGACCGTCTTAAGCGATATCGGCCCGCTCCGGTGATACGAGAGAAGCAGCCAGGAAAGAAAGCCCTTCCCTTCAATCAGATCGCCGTATGTGAGCTTTCCGGGAAGGCTCTCCCAGTCGTCCGCATATTCTTTTTCAACCGCGGATATATCGTCAACAAGCCCCGTGAGATACAGCTTTTCCCTGGCGCGCGTCATTCCGACATAAAGCACCCGGAGTTCCTCTCCGAGAGACTCGACCAGGTTTTTTTCCGCAAATGCGCGGCGCATAAAAGTTTTTTTCCGGATCCTTCTCTCCGGATCCACAAGATCTGCCGCAATTCCGTAGTCCTGATGCAGGACGATCCGTTTCTTCTGGTCTTCTTTGTTGAACGGCTTCCCGCAGCCGGCGAGAAAGACGATCGGGAACTCCAGTCCTTTGGACTTGTGGATTGTCATAATCCGGACGACGTTTTCGTCTTCGCCGGCCGTATTCTGCTCACCCTCATCCGCCTGGTATTTTCTGAGCTTCTCCACGTAACGGATGAAATGAAAAATCCCGTGATAGGATGTCTTCTCAAAATTCGCGGCCTTTGTGAGAAGCGCCCGGAGGTTGGCCGCCCGCCGTTCTCCCGAAGGAAGCGCGTTCATATAGGAGAGAAGTCCCGTTTCCCGGTAAATCCGCCGAAGGAGCATAGAAAGCGGCTGTTCGAAGCCCGCCCTGCGCCAGGTATCGATCTTCCCGAGAAAGTCCCTGATTTTCTCCGTAAGTTCCGGATCGCCGTCATAGGATCTCAGCGCGCCGTAAAGTCCGTTCCCCTGTTCCTTCAGGGAATAACCCACGCGGATTTCGGACAGTTCTTCCGCACTGAAACCGAAAATCTGCGAATGCAGGACGGCGGCAAGCGGAATATCGTTGATCGGATTGTCGATGACCGTGAGGAGATCCAGCACAAGACGCACTTCCGGCGTGTCAAAATAGCCGGAGCGGCTCTCGACATAGACCGGAATGCCCTGGGATTCGAGGACCTGGAGAAAAGCCTGGTCCCAGCCCGCGGCCGACCTGAGGAGAATCACAATATCCCGGAATTCCGCAGGCCGCAGAACCGTATTTCCCAAATCATCCCGTCCTGTGACCGGAAAACCGGAGTCCACCAGCTTCCGGATTTCCTGCGCGATCATCGCAGCTTCGGTCTCCTGCTTCGAATATTCTTCCGGCGCGCCGGCTTTCTCCGTGAGGAGCATCTCCGTACGGTATACATCGGGTCCTTTTGGGAATTCCGCCCCGTGGTACAGCGCGGAATGAAGGTCGTATTCGATTCCGCCGACGCTTTTTGCCATCAGCTGGAAGAAAAAAAAGTTCACCGAACGCGTGACTTCCCTGCGGCTTCGGAAATTCCTGGAAAGCCCGAGAAGCTGACAGTCGGATTCTTCCCGCGTATAAGTCAGGTATTTTTCGGTAAACAGGGAAGGATCGGCCATGCGGAAGCGGTAAATGCTCTGCTTCATATCGCCGACCATAAAAATATTGTTCTGTCCTTCCGGGACTTTCGAAACCGCTGTCAGGATCGCTTCCTGTACACGGTTCGAGTCCTGGTATTCGTCGATCATGATTTCCGCAAAGCGCGAAGACAGTTCCCGCGCCGCTTCGGTACGAATTTTACCCTCATCATAAAGCACCGAAAGCGCCCGGTGCTCTACATCGGAGAAATCCGCAATTCCCTTTTTCTTCTTCTCCTCCGTATACAGTTCCGAGAACCGCCGCACGAGCCGGATGATTTCACGGATGCTTTCCGCGCTCTTTCCGATTTCAGACAGGATGCTCTCTTCCGAAAGCAGGAAACTTTCCTGGAAATCGGAAACCCGTTTTTTGAGATTTGCACGTTTCGACTTGATCCGTTCCTGCAGATCTGCGCTGTATTCCGGCTTTTTACTGGCATTCGGATGACGCTGGAACGAAAAGGCGCGGATCTTCTTCTGCGCTTCTTTGTACGTCGTGAATTCCTGCGCCGACAGCAAAGCTTCGATATCCGCCCGGTAAACTGCAGAAAAAGACGGCGGAACTAACGGGTTTTCGGCCGAGCGGAGAATCCGCCGATAGCGGTCGGAAAAGCCCTGAAGCCTGAGTTTTGCCTGCTCAAGATACCAGCTGCACCAGTCGGATTCCGAAAGCGCGTCCCCGGTTTCGATCCGGCTCTTTTCAAGACAGGATTCGAGCCACTCGTCAGGCCAGGGATGACTTTCGCTGAAACGGTAAAGTGAAAGCACCAGTTCCTGAAGTTCCGCATCGGACTTTCCGGAAGAAAAGCCCTCGAGGAATCGAAGGAATTCCTCCGAGCTGTTTTCATATTCCTCCTCGAGAAGCTTCTCCATGACATCGCTCTGGAGAAGTTTTTCTTCGCCCTGGTCCATGATCCGAAACGAAGGATCCATGTCGACGGCTTCCGGATAATTTCGGAGAATATAAAGGCAGAAACTGTCAATCGTGGAAACCTGCGCATGGTCCACAAGCTGCAGCTGACGAAGAAGGTGCCTGTTTTCCGGCGTTTTTCCGGCACGCGAAAGAAGCGCTTCGTGGAGACGTGTCCGCATCTCACGGGCGGCTGCGTTTGTAAATGTCACGATCAGCAGGCGGTCGATGTCGATCGGTTTCACCGGGTCCGATACGAGGCTCAGGATCCTCTCAACAAGCACCGCGGTTTTCCCGGAGCCGGCGGCAGCAGAGACCAGGAGATTGCGGTTTCTCGCGTCGATGACTTTTTTCTGCTCAGCTGTCCATTCCATCACGCTTCTCCTTCCTGTCTTTCGGTCCGCCGGTCCCATCTGAAGCGTTTCCCTCGGATGGGACTGTTTCCGGACGGTCTGCCTCATCTCCGGCTGCCGCATCTCCGACAAGATCCGACAGATCCTTTCCGGAAAGCCGTTTCATCCGGTATCCCGGAATCCTCTGGTCAAACCCGCAGATGCTGCGGTACGCACAGTACGTGCAGCCGGTTTCCCCGGCGTAACGGTAAGGACGGACCGGGATTTCTCCCCGCTGCATTTCCGCCGACAGCTCTGCCGCCTTTGCCTTTGCGTACGACCCGAGCTCCGAAAGCTCCTGCTCCGTCGCCACCTTCGAGTAATTATAAAAGCTTCCGTCCTTCTTCATCCGGAGGCCGGAGACAAGTCCCTGCCCTTCCGGGAATTCCCGGTCGGCAATCCGGATCGTCTCGGGATCGCTGTTCGTTACGCCGCGAAGCTGCAGTTCCCTCTCAATTTTTTCCTGTGCTTCTTCCGCACTTTCGGCTTCGACCATCGGATCGTCGATATGATAATAATAGATGCCCGCAAACCGCTGCGCTTCATCGGGAAAACGCTTTACAAGGCCGGACCGCGCGGCTTCCATATATAAAAGAAGCTGCAGCTGCAGGCCGTAATAAACCTTTGTATAGTCGAGATCCTTCTTCCCGGATTTGTAGTCGATGATCCGAAGGATCAGTTTCCCGTCCTGATGCGAGAGGTCCATCCGGTCGATCCGTCCGGCAAGAAAAACCCGTCCGCCGCCGGGGAGCGGGATGCGAAGCGCGTCAAATTCTTCGCCCCAGCCGAAAGGCACTTCGGTCTCAGCCGTCTCAAAGTCTCCGGCCTGCCACTGTTTTTTCAGAACTTTTGCAGTACGCTGCACAAGACGCCGGATCCGGACCCGGAGGTATCGGTTCCGCTCAGAATCCTGCATCAGGCCTTCCTCATAGTTTTCGGTGACAAGATAAGCCGCCTCGTCCGAAAGCGCATCGGTCTCCTCGTCCGAAAGCGCGGAAAAGCTGAGTCCGCGGTCGTTCATCAGCGTGAAGAAGGCGTTGATGCTGTTGTGCAGCATCGTTCCGAGATCCGTCACTTCCACCCGGTATTCCTGACGTTCCGAAAGCGACAGCCCGTACGTTAAAAAATGTGAGAACGGACAGGCCGCGAAGCGCTCCAGCCGCGACACGGACTCCTGGACAGAAGCGCCGAAGAGCCGGGTCGCCGTATCTTTATCGAGTTTTTCCGGCTGATAGGAGAAGACCGCCGCGTGCATGAACTGAAGCGCTTTTTCCCGGAGGCCATCCTGTGAAAGCAGCCAGCGCGTCAGCGCAAGGACTTCCCCCGTCAGCGGCTTAGGATACTCCGGGTCCATTGCTTCCCGGAATTTACCCGCGGCATAGATCACCCCGTCCGAAGCCGAAGAGATTCCTTGAAGCAAAAAAGGCTTCTCCCCGCCGGATGGAATATCGCCGTTCTCCACGCGAAGATCCGGGAACATTGACAGTAGTTTCCCGACAACCGGCGCGGCATTCATCTTCCTCCCATCCTGATCGGACTGCGAAAAGCTCAAAAAAAGCTCTTCCGACGGCCCTGTCAGAAGCCGGTACAGGTAAAACTGCGCCGAAAAGCCTTCCTCTTTTCCGGTCGGCGCCAGGGACAGGGCGGTCTCTGAAAGAAGCTCCCTGTCCTCCTCCGACAGGAGGCCGCCGCTTTCCGGAATCCGGGGAAGGACGCCTTCATTCGCTCCGAGTACGAAGAGGACACGTACATGCTGAAGTCTTGTCCGTAGAAGATCTCCGAAAATGAGCTCGTCTTTTGCCGGCGGAACCAGTCCGAGCCGAAGCGCCGAAACGCCGGACAAAAGCAGCTCCGAAAAAGCCTCCGTCGCCATCTTTTCGTCGGAAAGGAGCTCCGTTGTCCGGTCGAAAAAGTCCGAAAGCAGGGCAAAGCTTTTCCCGTATTCGCGCCGGAGGTCCATGCGCGAAGTCTGGTCCGAAAGCACCTCCATCTCCTTCTCGGCACCGATCAGGGAGAGAAACTCCCGGAGCGCATCGATCCGTTCCCCCACCGAGGCGCCGCGCCGGACAATTTTCTCATGCAGTAAAGAAACAGGCGGAATCGCAGTCCGCTGCAGTTCCCGGACGGATTCGAGGCGGCCCTGCGCGAAGTTCCGGAAACGGCCGGAAAGAGGTTTTTCAAACCGGCTTTTCCCGCGGATCCCGCGTGCAAGGCAGAAATTCTCGAGTTCGCAGACCCGTTCGTAGGGAGATGCGCTGTCCGGACTCTCCGAAAGCATTCTCGCAAGAAACCCAAGATACAGCGGATTTTTCAAAAGGACCGCTACGGATTCACAGGACCACTCTTCCGTAAATACATCCATCAGGTTCCGAAGCAGCAGGAACAGCGGGTTTCCGCTCATGCTCCTCGTTTCGTCAAAGAAAACCGGCAGCCGGAGTTCCCGCATCCGGTCCTCCAGCTCGTCATGATACCGCGCCGGGTCACCGGAAATCACCGCCATGTCCCTGAGCCTGTATCCTGTCTGCAGTTTTCTAAGGATTTCCGAAACCAGAAGCCGGACTTCTTCTTCCGGAGTTTTCACGCGAAAGATCCGAAGCCCTGCTGCGGGTCCCGGGTATGACTGCTGCGGCCAGCGGAACAGTCCGGCTTCGATTTTCGTGATTGCATCATTTACTTTTCGGTTCTCTGTGATGCGCTTTTCGCGAATGGGGATACTGTTTTTTATCGCCAGCTCCCGAATCCGCGAACACATTACATAACTCATATGGAAAAGGCTGTCCTCTTCCTTTTCGTTCTGAAGTTCCGCGCCTGATCCGAGATCGGAAAGCAGCACAAGTTCCCTGCACTGCCGGAGAAGCGCTTCGATTACGGCTTCCTCAGGCGGCGTAAAACCGGTAAAGCCCGAAAGCGCAAAGACGGTATCCTCTGCTTCCCGATAGGACGGGAGCATCCGGGCAAGACGAATCAGACGCTCCTCCGCCATCTCGTAATCGCGGTGAAGCCTCCCGAGAAAGGCGTCATAAACCGCCGCGATTTCACAGAGCTTCCGCTGCAGGCCCGGGTGTCCCGTAAGAATCCCTGCGCTTTCGAGAAGTCTCTCCGGTGAAACATTATACTGCGCGAGCTCGGAAAACAGGGATTTCAGTTCTTCCAAAAACCCCTGTTTCCGGATGTTTTTCCGGAGCACGAAAAGCTCCTCCTCCATCTCCCGTACGACAAGCCTCAGGAGCATCAGTTTCCCCGTGTCGTCCAGTATCTGCTTTCCGGGCTCGTGCAGTTCCTCAAACACCCGGTACGAGAGCCGGTTGAATGTCAGGACATCGATATTCATCAGGGCATGGTTTTCCGAGCGCCGGATCATTTCCTCCTGTGTATACAGACTGGCCTGTTCCGGGACCAGAAGCACATACGAACACTCCGGGTGCGCCGAAGCTTCCCGGAGGATTGTGTCATACAATGTCTCGTTTTTAACGGAAATCGAGGAACCGAAGAGGATTGTCAGTGCCAAATAGAGGTCCTCCCTGTTTCACTCCTGCAGGAGCTTTCCGGAAATGCTCCCGATGCCGTTTTTGACCTCGCTGTAGTTCTTCGGCCATTTCATATAGCCGGAAGCTTCGCATCCCTTCCCGTCCTTCGTCCGGTAGAAAAAGCTGAAGCTGTTCCCGTCCAGTACATGCTTATTGCTCTTATGGAAGCCGTTCCAGCGTTCCGTATGATACTCCTGCAGGAACTTTTCGAGTTCCTGCACGAATGCTTCGTCCACGGTACGGACGGAAGCTTCCTCCTCCGGCACCCCGCTCGGCTTAACGCTCGCCGTATATACCCCGTCTTCGTATTTCAGGTCATAGCTTACACTGGCATTCATCGCATTGCCCGTTGAAAAGGAAAAATGAAAGGTTTTCAGGTCCTTTGCCGGCGCTCCCCCGCAGCCGGAAAGCAACAATACAGACATCAGTATCACCCCTGTCAAAATCATTCTTGTTTTCAAATCTTCTGCACCTCCGGAATTCGCGGCCTGCCCCGGCTGCTTCAGAATCCGCATAAAAATCCCCAAAGGAGCCGTTTCCCCGCACCGGCAGTTTCCTTGCCGCCTGCAGATACTGCTCCGGATCTATTATAGTAAAAAACAGCGCTGATTTCAACGTGAACAGTAGACATTTTTCCGATTCAGGAGTATGATGTACTGTAAAGAGCGCTGCCCGGGAGCGATATATCGGACGGCGCAGACTATAACGATATCCCGGAGGAAACAGCATGATTCAGAACTTTATCTACAACACCCCGACCCGTGTCGTTTTCGGCGCAGATTCCGTTTCTGAGGTCGGCGCTCTCGCAAAGGAATTCGGCGCTACCCGTGTTCTCCTGCATTATGGCAGCGAACGTGTCCAAAAAAACGGACTTATGGAAAAAATCCGTCAGTCTCTCGATGCTCAGGGCATTTCCCATGTGGAACTGGGCGGCGTCGTCCCGAATCCGCGCCTTTCCAAGGTCTATGAAGGGCTTGAGCTCGCAAAAAAAGAGAAAGTGGATTTCCTTCTTGCGGTCGGCGGCGGTTCGGTCGTGGACTCCCTGAAAGCCATCGGCTACGGCCTCGCAAACGGCGGCGACCCCTGGGATTTCTATGATTTCAAGCGGAAACCTCAGTCCTGCGTTCCGATCGGGGTTGTGCTCACCATTGCCGCGGCGGGCTCGGAGATGAGCAATTCTTCCGTCATCACAAAAGACGCGGAGGACGGCGGATCGGGTATCAAGCGCGGCTGCAACAATGAATGCTGCCGTGCGAAATTCGCAATCATGGATCCGAATCTTACGATGACTCTTCCCGAATACCAGACCATGAGCGGTGCAACGGACATCATGATGCATACTTTAGAGCGCTACCTCAGCGCCGGCGGCCATATGGAGCTCACGGACCAGCTCGGTGAAGGGCTTCTGCGCACCGTCATGCAGAATGCCAAGATTCTTCTCACGGATCCAAAGAATTATGAAGCGCGCGCGGAAATCATGTGGGCTTCTTCCCTTTCCCATAACGGCCTCACCGGCTGCGGAACAGACGGCGGCGACTGGTCCTGCCATAAGCTGGAGCATGAACTCGGAGGCCTCTACGACGTAGCACACGGCGCTGGTCTTGCAGCGCTCTGGGGAACCTGGGCACGCTATGTCTATAAAAACGCGCCGGAGCGTTTCCGCAAACTCTCCGTCCGTGTCCTCGGCATTGCGGATTCCGGCTCTGACGATGAAGTGATCACCGCCGGCATCGAAACCATGGAGAACTTCTTCCGCTCGATTCATATGCCCACATCCCTTCGCGAACTGGGCGTCGATCCGACGGATGAAGAATATAAACTCCTCGCGAAGAACTGCGCTATCGGCGCGAAAAACAGCCTCGGCTCCGTCCGCAAACTCCATGAAGAAGACATGGAGGCGATCTACCGGGCTGCAAGGTAACCATACGTCGTAAACCGGCACAAAAGCTGTCCCAATAAAACATCATGCCCTCCTTCAGGGAGACCTTGAGCCGTCTCTCTGGAAGAGGGCATGGTGTTTTATTGGCACGCGTCCGGACAGGGATATCACATCACGCTCAGGTACTGGATGTAGCGTTCGTTTCCGGCGGCCTGGTCTTCGGGGCCGGCGCCGAAGAAGCGGATGATGTCTTCGCGGGTGCGGTCGATGGAATAATGCTCCGAGTATTCCAGTTCGACTACTTTGAAGGCCAGATATTCATGGTCCGTTTCGACATAAACCTCCAGCCAGGCAACGGGAAGCGAGCCCTGGCTGATCGGGATATTATAGACATGCAGATGCATCAGGAACTGTTCCTTCGTGAGATGCAGCGCTTCCTGGTAGCGTTTCTCACGGTTTTCATCACAGGCAAGGTAATCCGGATCGTTTTCGGAACGCGGCGGATGGTTCGGCGCCGGCATCTCGGGGGTAGTGAGAAGTTCCGGCGCGTCGCGGAACACAAGATGCGCCTTGATGCCCAGGTAGGCAAGTTTGTAGCGGTCGTCGTCGCGGCGAAGCTCGGAAACACCGTATTTTGCTTCAATATAGCCCCGAAGTTCGGCCGTCGACCGCGGCTCCAGCACGAGGTTCCTGAGTTTTTCCTTCTCGCGGCGGCGGTTTTCCTTCGCCTGCTTCCGATAACGGCCGTCCGCACCAAAATCCCCGGAACGGTTTCCCATAATGTGCACCGTTGTCTTGTTCCTGAACAGTCCCAAAAAATCCACCTCCCAGAATTCATTCGGAAAACGGCCTGCCATTTCCATATGCCGGCCGCAGGCCGAAAAAGGCAGCTGTTATTCCTGTGCGGTCCTGCGTATCTTACGCGGGAACGCGGATGCAGGTTTCGGAAGCTCACCTTCCGAAATATGCGTCGATTCCATTCGCCATGCCCTGCGCAAGGAGCGCCTGGTACGACGGATCATTCATCATCTGGTCCTCTGTCGGGTTCGAACTGAAGCCCATCTCGATGATGGAGACCGGTACTTTGCACCAGTTGATGCCTGTCATCGAATTGTCTTCTATAATGCCGCGGTTCTGGGCCCCGGTCTGTTCCGCGGTCTTTGCGGTCAGAATATTCGCAAAATTGATGCTTCTGTCGACATTTGCAGGGTCCATGTAGGGGTTTCCGGGCGCCGGGGCATAGCTGATCACACCGGTCACCGAAGAATCCGTCACGCTGTTGCAGTGAATCCGCACGAAGCAGTCGGAGCCGTATTCGTTCGCTATAACGGCGCGCTCGGCATTGCTGACCGGACAGTCGTTTCCGGTACGGATCATGATGACCGTATAGCCCCGCGCGGACAGCTCATTCTGGAGCAGCAGGGCGACCGCAAGCACCGTCTCGTACTCCGGAATACCGGTCACACATCCTGCGGTTCCCGTAGTAAGCTTTGCCTTCATCTCGGAGGCGCCGGGGCCGTTCGGTTCCAGTTCAGGCATTCCGGCCTGCTGATGGCCTGCGTCAATGCACACTGTGATTCCATTGGAGCCCTGAATGATCGCCTGCGGCGCATAACCGGAATTCATCGCGGCCTCATGGACCGGATCTGCCGCGGGCTCGGTTTCCGGTGATGCGGTTTCTTCCGGCGGCGTTTCGGGAGGAATCTCCGTCAGCTCCTCCGCCGGGCGTTCGGAATTCTCCCCGGGGGTTTCCGGATTTTCTTCCGGTCCTCCCGGAGTTTCCGCCGCTTCTTCCAAACTCTCTTCCGCACTTTCTTCCGGAAGGCTCTCGCCGCCCTCCGCCTTCTGCGCTTCTATCGCAAGAAGTCCTTCGGGAAAGATTTCCGCCTCCTGCAGCCTCTGCTCTTCCGTACAGACCGATTTGCTGAGGTATGCGCTCCCGCCGCCCAGCGAGACGACATAGAAGCCGCCCTCTTCTCCGAGAACCTGAAGCATTTCTCCTTCCATTGCACTCCCAATGACTTCGGATTCCGTGGATGCGGCATCGCGGATGTTCGCGGCTTCTACGGTAATCCGCGCAAAGCGAAGCATCACGGAAGGCGCAAGGTTCTCCGCTTCCGCGCCTGTGACCGCGAGCGGTGCGTAGAGATATGCTTTCAGGCCGGATGAGCGTACATAAAGCCATTCGCCTTCCACTGAAAGGACTTCTCCTCCGGCGCAGGGGGAAAGGTATCCCAGGATCTGCGCTTCGGTACTCGGCGCTTCACGAAGATTTGCCCCGTTCTCGCTCGTAACGATAAAGATGCTGCAGGCCTCCGGAGCAGGACCGGTTTCCGGCGGCGCAGAATCTTCCTGCGATCCGTCGGTAATCTCAGCCGCCGTTTCCGATGGCTGCTCCGTCCTTTCGGTT